>VRUH01000107.1 GCA_019456185.1 Candidatus Glassbacteria bacterium
TGCCTTACTATGTGAATGTGCTGGACAAGCCCTATCTGGTGCTCCCCTATTCATTGGAAGTGAACGACGTGAAGTTCTGGACTTCAGGGGCCTTTGCCCACGCGGACGACTTCTTCCAGTACATGCGCGACACCCTGGACGTGCTCTTCGAGGAGGGCGGGACCACTCCCAAGATGATGTCCGTGGGGCTCCACCTGCGCATCGTGGGGCGGCCCAGCCGCATCAAGGCGCTGGAGCGCTTCATTGAGTATGCGCGGGGATTGGGCCAGGTCTGGTTCACCCGCCGCATCGATATCGCCCGGCATTGGCTGGAGCATCATCCGCCGGGGTAGGGAAAGGGGGATGAGGAGGAGCGAACTCTTCCGGGTGGAGACAGGATTTCCGCCTACGGTTCGCTGGACGGGATTTGTTCGGAATCATCTTCTGCTTCGGGCTGCTCGGGGATGGCTTCCTGCGCTTCGTTTCCCGCATTGCAATTCGTCCGCACCGCGCCGCAACCGTTGGCGAAGCCCAATTCGCAGGCTTTTTTCCAGTCCGTGCAGGCCTGCTCGGGTTGTTCCACGTCGCGGTAGACGAATCCCCGGTTGTAAAAGGCTTTGGCGAATTGCGGATCGATCTGCACCGCCTTATCGTAATCGTCCAGGCTTTGCTGGAATTGCTTCATTTCGCTGCGGGTGATTCCGCGGTTGTAGTAGGCCACCGGCATTTTGGGGTCCAATTCCACGGCGCGGGAAAAGTCGGCGCCGGCCCTGGAGTAATTCCCAAGATGAAAGTAGCTCAGCCCCCGTTCGTTGTGGGCGATGGCCATTTCCGGGTCCAACTCGAGGGCGCTGGAAAAGCTCTGGATGGCTTCGTCGTGCCGCGATAATTTCCCCAGCGCGATCCCCCGGTTGTAAAAGGCTTCCGCCATGTTGGGCTCGATGCCGATAGCCTTCTCGAAGTCCGAAAGCGCCAGCTCGTATTTCTCCAGGCCATGGTAGGCCAGCCCGCGGTTGTTGTAGGCGGTGGAGAGGAGGGGGTCTTCCTTGATGGCGCGGGAAAAATACTGCACGGCCACCTCCGGCGTCTTGTACGCCTTGCCGTCCCACAGTTTTTCGCCCCGCTCGAACCATTCCTCGGAGGAACGTTTTTCCGGGCGCTGGTTCCCGGAACACGATACGAGGATGGCGAATGCCAGCAAGGTTGCCGCCAATACAATCGCAATGCGCCCCATGGCTCCCCTATCGCTTAGGATTCCGGCCGTATTCGGGCCAGCTTGCGATCATCTTATGCGAGATTGCGGCGGAGTGCTACCCGGGGGGTGGGGTGGGAGTGACGAGGGGAAAGGAGCACACTGTAATCTATTTCTCGGGAAATCCGGCCCTGCGCAGGCTTTCCAGACGTGGTTCGATGAAATCCTTGTTTTTAAAAGGGGCTCTCATGAGCCGCTTGCGGATGCGATTCAGCGAAGTTTCCGGGTATTTTTCCAGGAATTTCCGGGCACGTTCCCGGGCTTCCTCCTCCAAGCCCAGTTCCATGTCGATGCTGATCAGAATTCTTTGGGCCTGCGAGGACAAGGGCCCCCGTTGGGTGCGTTGGAGAACCTTTTCAAAGTACGGTTTAGCCTCCGCGTATCGACCCAGTTGAAGATACACACCTCCGGCAACTGCCAGGGTGGCGATGCCGTGGTAGGGGCTGAGACGCATCGACTTTTGGATCAGCGCCAGCGCTTCCCGGTGCTTTCCCGCGTAGAGCATGGTGAGGGAATAGGCATGGTAAGCGGCCCAGTTTCCCGGCTCCGCCTCCACGGCCCGTTCCCCGGCGGCGATGGCCTGCTCGTACTGCCCCTTCCAGGTATGGATGCGGCTCAGCACCGTATAGGCCGGGGCAACCGTATCGTCGATTGCCAGGGCCTTCCTGGCCCATTCCTCGGACTTGCGGAGGGCGGCCTTGGTGTCCTTCACCCAGCGATAACGCGAGTCATTCATGTACAGCCAAGCCAGGATGGCCATGGCACGGGCGAACTGAGGATCCAACTCGATGGCCCGGTGGAGTTGTTTCTTGCCCCGCGCGTTGGCTTCCTTCTCGAAGCGAAAGAAATTATTCGCACCCTGCAGGTAGAGGTCGTAAGCCTCGAAATTCTCCGTGGCGTGTTCGTAATAGCGTGCCGCTTCCCCACTGGTGAGTTTCACCGCCAGTTCGATGACGATGCGGTGGGTGATCTCGTCCATCACGGCGAACAATTCTTTCGGTTCGCGATCGTAACTGTCCGCCCAGAGATGCCGGCCGTTTTCCGCCTCGATGAGTTGGGCCGTGACGCGGATGCGGTCGCCGCTTTTTTGCACGCTGCCCTCCAGCAGGTAACGCACACCCAGTTCCTTCCCAATTTGCTGAACCGGCACCGCCTTGCCCTTGTAGAAAAACGAGGAATTGCGGGCGATCACGAACATGCTGTCCGAGCGGGCGAGGCGGGTAATGATCGTTTCACTGATGCCGTCGCTGAAGTATTCCTGGGCCGGGTCGCCGCTCATGTTGTCGAAAGCCAGCACGGCGATGGAGGGCTTGTCGGGGATGGGCGGGCCGCCGGCGCCCTCTTCCCGGGGATGTCCGGGAAACCAGAAATATCCCGCGGCGGCGATTCCCAGGATCAACATCAAGCCTGCGGCCAACGTGATGGCCGACCGGCGCCATTTTCGCCATTTTACTGTGGCGATCCTTCCCGCTTCCACCGTTCGCTGGGCCGCCGCCCCCGGTTCGGAGAGCACCTTATAGGCCCGCACCGGCTCGGGGATGTTCTTGACGATCTTCTCCCCCAGGTACTCGAAGTGCAGGGGCAGCCGCGCTTGCACCTGGTCGTACACGTTGCGGGAAATACAGATGCCGCCCGGATCGGCCAGGGCTTCCAGCCGCGCCGCGATGTTCACTCCGTTCCCGTAAATCTCGCCTTCCTTCAGCAGCACGTCCCCCATGGTCAGGCCGATGCGGAACTGCATGCGGCGGTTTTCCGGCAGGGAGAGATTGCGCTCGGCCAGTTCGCGCTGGATTTCCACCGCGCAGGTGAGGGCGTCCACCACGGAGCCGAACTCGGCCAGGATGGAGTCCCCGGGCCGGTTGACGATGCGCCCGTGGAATTGCCCGGTGTACTGAGAGAAGACTTCCCGGTAGGCGGTGAGGGTTTCCAGGGTCTGGTCGGGGTTTTCCGCCATCAGGCGGCTATAGCCGGCCACGTCGGTGACGAATACCGCGGTCAGCTTCCGTTCCACGTCCCGTGTCGCCATGGCGGTTTCCTTTTGGTGGGACTACTCCGGCAGCCCGGCCTTGCGCAGGAACTCTATCTTACGATCCAACCACGAGAATTCCCTGTAGGGCCAGGGTTTGAAAATTTTCCGTGTAGCTGCGAGAGACGCATCTGGTTCGGCAACCAGGTATTTCCTGACCTCGGCCCGCGCCTCTGCCTCCTTTCCAAGCGCCATATAACTGGCGATGATCGTTCCCCGCAACCAGAGGGGTAACCCACGCTTACGCGAATTCAGACAAGCTTCCAAAGCTTTTTCATACTGCCTGTTATTAAAATAGGTGAGTGCTAAAGCCGACAGCCACCATTTGGGATAAAAGGGAGCGAGCCGCAGCGCAATTTTCATCTCCGGGATGGCCTCCGCCGGTTGGCCATTATAATCCAGAGTCCGGGATAAAAACGCGTGGGTTCTAGCATCGCTGGGTCTTACAGCAACCGCCTTTTCAAGGGTGGCAATGGCTTGCGTGTGCTCCTTTTTTATCATTTGAATGTAGCCAATTTCGACGAGACCCTCTGTGCCGGAGCTGAGTTCCAGGGCTTTTTTTGCATGCTCCCCGCCTTGCAAAAGGTCCTCTCCGGGAGAGTCGCTGAATCCGAAGAAAACCGGTAAAATATAACTCCAGGCAAGGGTTGAATAAGGTAGAGGATAATTCGGATCGAGTGCGATGGCTTTCCGGCTCCATTCACGGGCAAGCAGCATGTCTTTTTTGCCCCAGCGGATGATATGTTTGTAAGCACGATAAAATGCGGCAAGGGCTTCCAGATTTTTCGTGCCGCTTACCACTGCTCGTGAGGTTTCCCCCCTGTGGAGTTCGCCTAGCAGTTCTCCCAAAATTTTGAGGGTAATCTCATCCTGGATGGCGAACCAAAATTCTAGCTCCCGGTCGTAGCGGCCTGCCCAAAGGTGTTGTCCCGTGGCGGCGTCAATCAGTTGGGCCGTGACGCGAACGCGGTTCTCGACTTTCTGTACGCTTCCCTCCAGCACATAGCGCACACCTAGCTCCCGCCCGATTTTCCGCACATCCACCGGCTTGCCTTTGTATTGGAAAGAGGAATTGCGGGCGATCACGAATAGATCGTCAACCCCGGCCAGCCCGGTGAGGATGTTTTCGCTGAGGCTGTCGCCGAAATACTCCTGTTCCGGGTCGCCACTCAAATTCTCGAATGCCAGGATGGCGATAGAGGGCCTTTCGGGCAGGGGGTAGTCAGCTTCCTGCTCGAAGACGGCCAAGGCTGCTTCGGCAGCACGTTGTTCATAATAGTTCCATCCGAAGTATCCCCCCACCGCGGCCAGGGCCAGCACGGCCGCAGC
>VRUH01000108.1 GCA_019456185.1 Candidatus Glassbacteria bacterium
GAGGACTACGCCCGGACCCGCCAGCGCGCGGCCTGGGAACAGGTCCGCAACTACCCCTTCGACCGCCTGATGATCGAGAAGTTCTCCCACCTGTTCGACGAGGACAACCTGCTGCAACGCGACGACAGCGTTTCGCGGCGCATCATGCCCGGCTTCCTGATGGCGATGAACATGATGCTGGGCCCGGAGGCGGTCGAGGAATACCAGGAACGGTGCCGGCGGACCGTCAAGAGGATCCGGGGCGACCGCGACCAAGACTTCGACTGGGCCGAGGTCCATGCCGACGCGGAGGCCAAGGTGGTGACCCTGGACGCCCAGGTCGCCATCGCCTTCCACTTCGAGGACCTGGAAAGGCGCGCCGCCTGGTTTATCGAACTGATCAACGCCCACCTGCCCCCGGTGGCCAGCGGCCGCAACCCCGACGAGGCCGTGTGGCGGTTCAACGAAGCCTCCTTCCGCCGCTTCCTCGGCGCCCTGCTGGCCGAACTCAAGGAGACCCTGTCCAGCGAGGGCGGCCGGATGCGGATCTCGCGGCGCCACGGAGTCGACGCCTGCGTGGCCCTCGCCGACATCATCAAGCGGATCGAATCCTATACCGCCTGAGCCCGGCGAAATGCTCCCAGCACCTGACGTGGCCTGATACCAGCGTCACCAACTTTTGACTATTCAGACAAGATATAGCAGTCGTTGATTTTTACGGCCTGACCAAGGAGGGCCAAGGTGGAGAGAAGTTCTTCTACCTTCTTTTCCACCTTCTTGCCCTGGCGGAAATACCGGGCGAGATCGAGAGCGGTAATAGGGGCTTCCTGTTTTTCCAGCACGGCGCGGATGGCGGCAACCTGTTCCGGCAGAGCCCGAGGAAGCGAGGTCTTTTTGACCCCTTTTTCCGCCACTACGAGATCGGCCATCAACTGCTCTGCCTTCGGCGCGGCCTTTTCCACTTCCTTCGGCGCCTGGAACTCGGGACGCAGCCAGCGGACCTTGCTTTTCTTCTCCTCCTCGGCGCGTTCGTGGTTGAGGGCGACGAGGCGTTCGAGGATGCCCTCGTCCGATAGATCGAAGGACCAGCCGTAGGCCTCCGCAACCGCCTTGTCCAAATCGTCATGAATTCGACGCAACACCCCAACCAGTCCGGCGTCATAGACATCCTTTTCGGCCTCGCTCAAGGTCTCTCCGGTCCTCACCTTCTCCATAACGTTATAGAGGCCGGTCATGGTCAGCTGCTTGTGGTCCTCCAGCACCTTCTTGCGGTGCGCATCCAAACGCTCGCCGAGTGAGCGGATTCGCGTTCTCAGTTCTTCGGGTGGTTCGGGGAGCGGGAAGGGATCGAAGCAAGAGGTTTTTACGTAGACTGGATCATTACCAACCCCCAAACGACCTCCAGCGGCTAATGCCCAGGCCACGTGGATACGAGACGACAAAACACCCAGGTGAAATGCATCGTCTATACCGATATTGACTAGCTTGTTATCTGGCCGGATCGAGGCGTCGAGGAACTGAAAAAAACGGTGCTTGGAGGTTTCGACCGTGGCGATGTAGCGCGGGAGGCCTTTGAGAAAGTGGCGTAAATCTGTATGACGTCGGCCAAACCACCACCAATATTCACGCCTGAATCTCTCTCGATTTTGTTCTCGCTCCGGCTTCACTCGATCCGCCACCCACTGATAGACAGCGGGGAAGCTATCAAGGACCTCGGATTCGGTAAGGGGAAACAGGTCGATGACCATCACCCCGCGCGGGCGAGCAGCCAAATCCCTACCGTTGCGATAATGGAGAATGTGCTCATCCAGCCCCGGAACCTTACCCAGCCCCAACCCCGCCGCTTCCTGGGGCGTGACTATAAAACCGGCGCCATGAAGTTTAACGCCAGGGCTGCAAAGTTTTTCGTTGGCGCGAAGCGGTTTGCTCGAAGTCACGTCGGCGCCGATCCGCAGGTCCGGCGCGACTTTCCCGCGTCGCTCCTTCAATGTCACCCCCGGAGAATCGCTATTGAGGTCTGATTCCCCGATCACCAATTTTAGCGCGCCGCTCTTTGCGCCCGCCACGCCAACGGTCATGGCGATACGCACGGCGGATTTGTCGGCGGATTTCATCCACGGGTGATCGGGGATGGCCATGGCAAGAGACAAGGGTTTTCTGGCGTTCAAGTGATGTTCGATCACACGACGGGAGAATTTTTGGGTAACGGAATTTGTGGTGATCAGGCCAAAGCGGCGAGCTTTCTTGGCGCGAACAGTCTCCGCCGCCTTGTCCCAAAAATGCATAACGAAATCGGCTCCACCCGGGATATGATTTCGGCAAGACCAGCAGGCTTCGGCATAACCGTCCCCCAATTCGCGGCGCATGTCCTTGCCGCCGATGAACGGCGGGTTGCCTACGATGAAATCGGCTTGGGGCCAGGTGGCAGGGCGTGGGTTGAGGTAGGTTCGAAGCTCGGTTCGGGCTTCTTCATCTGGAATTTCCTCGCCCGTAATAGGGTGCAATTTGTAGGTCACGCCGTCCCAGCGGGTGACGGGCCGACCGCTCTCGTCGCGCAGCACGTCCCATTTGTCATATTGGATAATGGCGTCCTGTTCGCGGATGTTGGCGAAGTTCTTGAGTACCGGTTCGGCAGGCATGGTCTTGCCGCGTGTACGGAAATGCCACTGCAAATACCCGATCCAGAGAACCAGTTCGGCGATGGCCACGGCGCGGGGATTGATCTCCAGGCCCAGGAACTGGTGAGGGTCCACAGTGTGGCGGTCCAGTTCCAAGTTGGCCTGGGTAACGCCTAGGTCGGCGAGTGCCTCGATGACTTCGCCTTCCAGGCGCTTCATCAACTCCAGCGACACATAGAGGAAGTTGCCGGTGCCGCAGGCGGGATCGAGAACCCGAGTCTCGCAAAGTGTCCGGTGGAAATCCTTGACCAACTTGCGGGCTTCTGCCGCCTTTCCAGCCTCGGCCAATTGCGCGGCGGCCGCCTGTACGTCGCGCCAATCGGCTCTTAGCGGTTCGATAACGGTCTCCACCACCAAGCGCTCCACATAGACCCGTGGCGTGTAATGAGCACCGAGCTTGTGCCGTTCGCCGGGATCGAGGGCGTTTTCGAGAAGGGTTCCGAAGATAGCGGGTTCAACGTCCTTCCAATCTCGAATGGCGGCGATGGTCAAAAGGTCCAAGTCCTCCTCGGTGATTTTCAGGGCGGTCGAGTTCTTGAAGAGACCACCGTTGAAACGGGCAACATCCTCCATCAGTTCGGTTGAATAGCCGCCCTGGTTCATGGCCTGCCAAAGGTGTTGAAGCGCGAAATGCAGCTTGTCGGCGCGTCCTTTGTAATCCTTGAGCAGCTTGGTGAAGCAATCGCGCTTCAGCAGCCCCACGTCCTCGGCGAACATGGTGAAGAGGCAACGCATAAGGAACAGCGCCACCTTTCCCGCGATGTCCCGTTTGTCGCCGATCAGGTCGCCGGGGCGTTGCTTGTCGGGCAGCGCCCTGATCATTCGGGTTTCCAGGGATTTGGAGAGCTTGGCGAGCAATTCGGCGATCTCGCGGGTTACCTCCGCCGTGCGCCGGGCCGGGTTCAAGACTTGCGGATCGGTCCAGACATGATGCAGGCGCTCGCGCACCGTCTCGTCGCGCAGGTCCTCAAGATAGATGCGAAAGGACTGACGATCCGGGAATTGGGCGTAATGTTTTCCTTGCAAAGAGAAATCGGCGTAAAGCTCGATTACATGCCCCACATCGACGATCACCAGAAACGGCGGCCACCCCTCTTCGGAAGGAAGGCTTTTGGCGTACCGTTCTGCCTGCTCGCGGGCGTTGCGCATCAGGGTATCCCATTGACCGCTCCCCCGCCTGCCTTGCTGTCCTGTTTGCTCTCCAACGCCGAGGGAAAGCTGTCTGGCCTCCATAGCTAAACGCTCGCGCTTGCGGCTTTGCTTGGCCTCCAGGACAAAACAGTCCCGCTTGTAGAGGTCGATGAAATTGGACGGTTCCGGTCCCTCGATTCGCCGCGCGGTAACGGTGCGCTCATAGCAATAGTCGTCGCCGCCCTCGGCTCCCGGCTTTTCGACGCCGATAAGATCGCAGAGCTCGTTTAGGAAGACCTGATAGTAGGTGCGTTCCTTGCCGCTGACCTTCCCCCAGCGGTCGATAAACGCCTCTATCTGCTTGTTCCCCTCACTCATGTGCTTTGGGCGCCCCTAGTCTTCCATCGCCTCGGCCCAGATGTTGCAAAGGCGACGTCCTTTATATTCCTAGTAGTCCCAGCCGCTAACGTCGGTCCATTCGTAACCCATTCGTTACACGATGGTAAGGGCGGAACGTGAAAGGCTGGTTACCTCTCCTTCGAAGTCGACTTTCTTTTCATCGACAACCTTGCCGGTGATTTCCGGGTCCTTACGGAAGGTGAGGATTTCTCCGGGCTCGATCCCGAGCGCCCCCAGTGAAGACGCGGTCCGCCGCTTCCTCGGCGCCCTGCTGGCCGAACTCAAGGAGACCCTGTCCAGCGAGGGCGGCCGGATGCGGATCTCG
>VRUH01000109.1 GCA_019456185.1 Candidatus Glassbacteria bacterium
GGCCGCGAGACAGAGGCCATACGGGCTCAGGAGCGGGCGATGCGGCGGCTGCGAGCCGTCGGCCCTGCTGCCTTCACGCAGGGGATGCTTTTCGGCCCTGCCGGCGGGAGACAGCGCCAGCTGCCCCCAGGTCGTGGCTTCCCACCCGTCTTGCCGGTCGGCGGTGGCTACCCTGTCCGCCCGGCGCTGCCGCCGGGTCCGCCGCCGCCTCTTCAGATCCGTCGTGGGCCGCAGCTTGCCCTCCCGGCCGCAGGGGAGACATCGGGGCGCTTGATCGATGCACAGGGGGAGTCCGCACGCCGGGCGGCTAGTGGTTTTAAAGCCTATGAGAGCGCACAGGGTGCGGTGCGCAAAGGTCAAGTACCACTCAACAAAAGCATCTCCGAGGCGATGTTCATTCAGGGCCGGGCGAATACCCAGTACCAGCGTTTTGGCGCGCTCAGCTCGGAGTGGATTGGCGCTGCCTCACGAGGTGCGACGACGATCCAGGAGCTGGGCCGTCAGACGGCGATCACGATCGGGAAGTTCGGTGGCTGGCTGGTAGCGGGGGGGCTGCTTTTCACCGCCCTTGGAGCGATACGACAGATCGGCACGGGCGCGATCAAAGCGTCTTCGGGGGTTCTCGAACTTCAGCGTGTAGTCAAAGACCTTGATCCCGAGCTAGCGAAGGCTCAGTTCCGTGAACGCGCTGAGCGATTCAATGTTCCGATCGAGATAGTGAGCGGTGCTGCATTCGAGTCCGGGAAAGTCTTCAAGGATCAGAACGACGCTCTCGAAGCAACTGAGGCGACACTGTACGCGGTCAAAGTCGGGGAGCTGGAGTATGCAGAGGCGTCCCGCTATCTCAACGCCATCCTCCGCGGGTTCAATCTAGAGGCCAAGGACTCCAAGGTCATCTTTGACCAGATCAATGCGGCTCAGAACGAATTCGGCATCTCAATCCGAGACAGCGCAGCCGGCATCGCCAAAGCCGCAGGTACCTACCGTGCCGCTGGGGGTGACTTCAACAGCCTACTGGCGATCATCGCTACGGCTCAGAAAGCCACGGGGCAGTCAGGTCAGGTGGTGGGAACCGCGATCGCCAGGGCGCCGAACTTCTTGCGCCAGGAGTCGAACCGCAAAACGCTTGAGGGCTTCGGTATCGACGCGCGCCAGGGCATCGATGAGGTCATCGAACAGGCGTTCGAGAAGGCCCAGAGTCTGTCGGGCGAGCGTCTCCAGGAGCTGGCATCGGCGATTTTCGGACCGCAGTATGGAGCGCGGATCGGGACGCCGCTCCTCCAGAACTTTGAACAGTACCAGGAGGTCCTGAACAAAACTTCACCCGAGAAGGCCCGCGGCTCCTCGCAGCGAGAGCTGAACATTTTGCTTGGTCAGTTCGATGAACTGCTGAAAAAAATCGTCACCGAGCTGGAAATTCTGGGCTCCAATCTTGAGCAGGCCGGGTTCCTCGATATCTTTGGAGCTGGGGTGAAAATGCTCGGTCAGTTCTTGTCCGGTGTGAACAGCCTGTTGGAACTGTTCAATTCCTTACCTACACCTCTCCGCAAAACACTGGCCATTCTTACCCAGCTCTATGCGACCGTCAAGCTTCTGCGTCACTTCAACCTTGGCGAATCCTTCGGAGAGGGCACGGTTAAACGACGGGCGTTTACCTCGCCGGATCAGTTCAAAAAGCTTTATGGCGAGGATCTGCGCGGGCAGATCGGCGCCCTCGTCAATGAGCGTGAGCGTGCCACCGTCACTGCGTCACGGGCGGCGATTGGACTTGGCAACGTCGAGCGTCAGGCTGTCGTAGCGGAGGGCGAATACGCCAGGCTTGTTGGTGTTCATGGCATCCAGTCCCAGGAGGCGCTCGTCCAGCAGCAGGTGGTAAATCGTACCCAGGTGGCTAAGAACAGCGCAGAGGAGAGACTGTTGGCTGCGCAGCTCGCTGAGCAGGAGATTCTGGTAGCCCAGAAAATCGCTGAAGATAAAAGCACTGCACTGGCTGGCGCGCGCAATGAGGCGGCGGCGCGTGGGGTCGCGGTGCGCTATGGCGATACGGTTTCGACTACATTCAATCGCCCGGTCACGGCAGCTCAAGCGGCGCAAGAACGCGGTCTTCGCTTTACCGAGGGTGAGGGCGGTATTCCGAAGGTCGTTCCCGTTCCAGGAGCGGGGGTGGGGGGTGCGACTAGGTTCGTCGGTTCAGCCACAGGTGAGATCTCTGACTTGACCGGGCGCGAAAGTATTCTGCGCAGTCGGCTCCGTGACACTGGACGTGCGTACAAAGCTCTAGGCAAATCACAGTTTCGCATTAAACCGCCACTGATTACTCTGGTGGGTGGTGCAGGGAAAGCAAGTACGGCACTCAAACAAACTAGTCGCCTGGTAAAAACTACCGCAGTGGTTGGGATGAACCGGGCTGGTCTGGCGATCGGCAGGGCAGGAACCGCTTTGCGGGGTCTTGCGCGCTCGGGCTATGCGCTAATCGGTGGACCGTTTGGCCTGCTTATCGGCGGTCTCTTCGCGATAACAATGTGGGGTGACGACCTTGGCAGGGCAATTGCTGGTGGTCAGGAACTAATCGATGCACAAGCGAACGAATTCAAACCTAAAAGCGCCAAAGCCTTGCGCAAAAACCTGGAGCCCTTCAAGGCTGCTACAAATAAGGAGTTGGAAGAAGGTCAGAAGTTGTTTGAAGATTTTGGAATTGAAGCGGCAAAAATCCCCGGTAGTGAATTCACCATAAACCAGGCGCGTCGAGCCCGTCAAGAACAGCGAAACCAGAGGGCGCGCCAGGAGCAGGATCTCCCCGCTGCTCAGCTTCTGCCCGATCAGCTTGAAGAAGAGGTAAAAAGCTTACGGTCATTCACTCTTGGCTCAAAAAAGTTCCGTGAGCAGTTCAAACGTGTGCGGGAAGAGTTCGAGCTTGCCGATAAGGATGCTGACCCCAAAGGCTTTAAAGAGGCTAGGGCAAAACTAGGTGCGCTCGGATCTAAACTGGTCAATCAAAGCATTCTGGTTGCGGATTCACTGAAGGGCTTCACCAAGGATGGGCGAGAAGCACTCATCAAACAGCTCGACATTCTTGGCCCAACCTTAGCGGGAGGTCCAACATTCGCACCAGGGAAAGCCCGCCGACGATTCGTTGGCAAAACCCAGAAGAGCGTTGTTCGCGACCTTACAGAAGGGACCGCCAAAGATCGCGCAGAGGCGATCGAGCGTCTGGGCCAAGCGTCCGAGGAACTTGCCACGTTTGGCAAAGAAGAGTTCGACTTGGCCATGAAGTTCGCTCGAACCCAGCGTCAACGGCACGGTGCCTATGGCAACTACATCGATCAGCTGAGACGCTCTCAGCAGCTAATTCGGCGCCAGGGTCGCACTGGGCGAGAGGACCTCCTTGGCGACCTCGCGAAAGCTGAAGCGGAGGTAGAGAGGCTCGAAAGGGGCTTCCCCATCGACCGTACTAGAGAGGAACCTGGAGGGGTTAGACAGGCCAAGCTACGAGACTCCGGGGATAGGCGTCAAAAACGACTCAAAGTTGCGCGAGCCGGCGTGCGCAAACTCAATAAAGCACTCGACGTTCTCGACAAACTCCAGCGGCGGCAGCTTGCTGAATTCAACGCGATGATCCGGGAAATTCGTCTGGAAGAAGTTCAGGAGGACATCAACCTCCTGGACGTTCGCAGCCAAATCAAGCAGGTGCGGATCGGCGACGAGAACCCCATCGCCCAGGCGCGTGAGGGCGTCCGTGCGGCCTCTGAGGCCCTGCGGCTGCTGCGTGGTGCCGGCGCCGATGACAAGGAACTCGCCAATGCCCTTCTTACCCTGCTTCAGTCCGAAGCCGACCTCCAGGACGCGATCGCAGACCAGGCTGAGGAACTGCGAGACGCCACCGC
>VRUH01000110.1 GCA_019456185.1 Candidatus Glassbacteria bacterium
AGCGAGCTGTCCCAGGACGTCCTGGAGCAAACGGTGGGCAAACTGCTGGATGCGCCCGGTCGCTTGCAGGACATGGCCGACCGGGCGAAACGGCTGGCCCAACCCGACGCGCGCCATAAGATTGTGGATCACATCCTGGAACTGGTGGAGGAGTGATGTTTGGCCGCATTAAAAAGATTCACTTTGTCGGCCTGGGCGGTATCGGCATCAGCGGCATGGCCGAGTTGCTCCACAGCCTCGGATTCATCATCTCCGGTTCGGACCTGCGCAGCAGCGAGATTACCGACCACCTGGAAAAACTGGGCACGCGCTTTCACGAGGGCCATCACGCCGACCACATCGACGGTTGCGATATAGTGGTGTATTCGTCGGCCGTCAAGCCTGACAACCCCGAACTGGAGGCCGCTCGCGGCCTGAATATTCCGGTCATTCGCCGGGCCGAAATGCTCGGGGAACTGCTGAAGGTGGCCGAGACGAGCATCGCAGTCGCCGGGACCCACGGTGCGCTTTCCTTCGGGACGGATGCGGGCCTGGCCGGAGCCGGCGGGTAGGTCCGGTAGGGAATCCCCCTCCGCCAGGGCGTAGAAGAAATTCTCTTCCACTCCCCGCACGCCCGCGATGAGCGCCCAGGTGGTGTGGCTGTGGGGCGGCACCTTTTTGGCGCCTTGGGAGACCACCATATAGAGGGCGCAGCCATGGTTCGCATCCTCGGAAAGCCGGTAGACCGGATTTTGTCCACTCTCGTCCAGATAGAAGGGGAAGTCCTCGGTTGGAAACAGCTCCGCCCGCGCGCCCAGTCCACCCAGGATGCCCGCCATTTCCTCCAGCGCGTCCGGATTCACCCCCCGCTTCTCCGCGGCGCCGCGAATTCCGGCTACGGCGTCCGCGATGGCTTCTTTACGCAGTTGTTCCAACGGGCTCCGTTGATTATAAATATCCCGTTTTTCCCAGGCCGTCCCGGGCGGGAAGGGCCTCGCCGAAAACGGCGGCAACCTGCCAATCACCAGTGTTCCCCGCGTAGGAATGCGGATATCAACCAGCGCACACATTCTGCGGCGGGGGAGAGCGAATTTCAATAGGAAGGGGAAATTACTGCGGAAATGCAAGGAGGGGCCGTTCCCGGCCCCCCCGGAGTTCTAATTCGAGGCCGTAAAGGTCAAGGCGTTGGAGAACAATTCCGGGTAATTCCCTGTCAAATTGCCACCGTCGACAGGGGACATGGCGAGTCCCACTACAGTGCCGGTTGCGTTCACCCCGATGGCCGCATTCCCGGCAGCCCAATCCGCCAGCACGATTCCATCCGGCGCGACTGTGGGATTATCCCGGTATCTCACGCCAAGGGAAACCACGCCGGCCATGATGGGGTGCGCTGCATCGTAGACCGTACTCATGGACGTAACCGTGTTGGGATTGACCGCGTCGAAATTGAAGGGAGAATAGCCCCCGGCGGCAAATGTTCCCCCCACCCCATAACCCGCGGCGTGACCGTAGGTTGCCACCACAACTCCGCCACCCGCGTCGACATAGTCGGCCAGAAGGTCGCCAAGCGCCGTCACACTGGCAGGGGAGCCGTCCGTCCACACCATTACGGCCTGATACGCCGACAAATCGGCCAGGGTGGGGGTGGCAATCGTGTTGTCGTACGTATCCACCACCGGGAACCCGAAGGGCGTGAGATATCCCTGCACGAAGGCGAATCCGCTTAAATCGTCTTGTCCCAGCAGCAGCACATTCACATCGGCGGGGGTCACCGGACCGCCCCCGAGCCCCCGTGAATCAACCCTGTCCGAGACGGTCTCATCCTCACTACATCCGGTGGCCAGCAGCAGCGCCCCCAGCAGCAGGGCGGGCAAAAACATTTTCCACATGTTGGCTCTGCGTTTCATGATACCTCTCGCTGTTGAGACGACAGCCCCCCCAGGATTAATTCCAGGCCGCGAAGGCCAGGGTATTGGCCACCAGGGTTTCGAAATCACCGCCGCGGTTGGGGTCCGGGGGAATCACTTCCAAACCCACCACATTCCCGGTGGCAGTAACGGCCACCATGGGCGCGCCGTTGTCGAAATTGGCGATGGAGATGCCACCGGCCGCCATGGTCGGTGCGGAGCGGTAGTAGGCATTCAGGGTCACCACGTTTTCCATGATGGGATGGCCGGGCTGATCCACGGAGCCCACATTCTGGTTGGAAAACGGACCGGAGCCGTCGATATTGTAGGGACTATACCCATCGGAAATGATCCTGCCCAGGATGGAAGTCCCCGCATGATGCGCAAACGCCGCCAGTACCACGCCGCCGCCGCTGTCCACGTAATCGGCCAGGTTGTCCCCGAATAAAGTGGCGTTGCTGAAGGATGAATTGCTCCAGAGGATCACCACATCGTAGTTTTGCAACTGGGCCAGAGTCGGTGTTCCGGAGTTATTGTCGAAAGTATCCAACACCGGAAATCCGAACGGAGTCAGATAGGTCTGCACGGCTGCCATTCCGTCCAGATTGGTCTGGCCCGCGATCAGCACGTTGGTCACCGTGGGATCCGGTACCGATCCCAGTCCCAATTCGTCCACCCGATCAGAGACCGATGTTTCTTCCCCGCATCCGGCGCCCAATAGCAGCGCCCCCAGCAGCAAGGCGGGCAATATTATTTTTCCTTTGAGATTCATGATACCCCTCGATATCGTTCTCTATCCCCCCTGGGACGGCCTGATTTTCATTTCTTCTTCCATTCCTATTGATAATTATATACAAAATAGGTGATATTTCTGATATTGTCAAGTAAAAAATAGTTTATTGACAAATTTTTCTAATATTCAGCAGCGAACTCAAGTGAGAGCGGCGAATCTCGAAAAAAACTCGCAGGCGAACCCATGGGCAGGGAGCAGGCCGTGCAATGTAACGGACCACAGCCATGCAACAGAAATGGAAGCGAACCCTCCCCTGGGATAAATCCGGAGAAAAAGGGCTTTTACACTTCCTGATGCGGGAATGGACGGCCGCCTTTCTCCGTGAATGCCAGGTTCAGTTCGGCTGCCACGGTAGCGAGTGGCCTGTCCCGTGTCCACAGCCACGCCGGCGCGGCCAGCACCGCCGAGGCCAGCAAGTGAACAGCGATATAGCCGATGCCCCGGCCCATCAGGGCCCGGCGCTCGATGAAGTCCAGCACCTCGGGGTCCGTGACGGCCGGCGCCACAGGGAGGTCGCCGAGGAGCCGGAGCACTTCACTCCGGTTCCTGAGATTGCCGCAAGCGAGCTCGCCGAGGATGAACGGATGCATCAACACCCGCTCCTCCTCCAGCGCGGCAGCCAGGGCTGGCGAGCCTTTCCGCAGGTGGTCGATCCAGACGGAGGTGTCAACCAGGATCATGCGGATTTCGGCCGCCGCCGGGAGACGGGCGTCAACTGGGGTTCGCTGCCGCCCAGCCGCGCCAGCCGCCGGGCGCTTTCGCGTTCGATCAAGGCGCGCAATCCCGCGTGCACCAGGGCGGTGCGTTCCTTGATGCCGGTCATGCGCTGCGCTTCCGCGAGCAGTTGCTGATCCAGATTGATGGTCGTGCGCATGGCAGTGGCCTCCTGAAGGTATGCATCAATCGATGCATCATTCTATGCGCATTTTGATGCTCCTGTCCACTTCCAGGCGTCTCTTATCCGTTACGACGCCTAAAAAGAAAGGGGTTGAGAGCACCAGCGCTCCCTCACGCCTATGTAAAAAAAATCGTAAAAATTTACGTTCAGTAATCACGGCTGTCCGGTTAACTCTCGAATAAATTCAGTTGGTTAGAGCTATGGTCATCGGTTTCTTGCTTGAGTGCATC
>VRUH01000111.1 GCA_019456185.1 Candidatus Glassbacteria bacterium
GGCGAGGCCAATGAAGGTTTTGCCGGAAACCCGTTCCAGAGGAGGGTGAGGGTGTATGCCGACATGGATGAATGGAGCAAGATACGTTATGCGGTGCTTCGCGAAGGTCAGAGCAAGCGAAAGACGCAACGAGAGACGGGGATGCATTGGAAGACGCTGGAGAAAGTTCTCTTGCACCCGGAGCCCTGCTGGACCGCCTCCACCATCAGGTGCATATCATCGAAGCCAATGGGGAGAGCTACCGGCTCAGGCCAGCCAAAAAGTGCACTTTTACCTCAATCCGTAAATCCAGTTCCAAGAACCGAACAGATGGCCTTATTGACATAGAAAGGGGAAAGGATAAATCTCAACCCAGGTGCCGCACTATTGCACCGCCACCCTCCGCACTATTGGACCGCCCTTTACACTTATTCACCAATTTTGCACCCTCGCTCATCTGATAACACCCCTTGATAAATCCGCTCCGGCTCGAAGCCCGTTACACCGGCACGGGTTGAGTCAACCGCCAAATCCGTCTCAAGATCGCCGCGAAAAGTTCCGTGAGATCGACACCTCCATCATCCCCATCCTCCCCACGGCACCAGGTCACAGCCCGCTTTGGCAGGATGCCGTGGCGGGCAAATTTTGGGTGCCTTCCGCCCGAATTTTGCCACACACCCTGCTACACAAACCTGTTTGATTCCGGGGCATACCGTGTCATACTGCAACACTTAGTGTAGCACACAAGTGATTGATCGGATTGTTAAGTTTCTGTAATAGCGGGGAATATTGTCCAATACGGTTCGACTCTCCCCGTCGGCATGAGCACTTTCTGAGTAGAATATCCCCTGAAAAACCGCAGTACTAGCCCTCGAAGTGGATTGATTCCAGGGGGGCAGGTCAAAGCCGGGCTACGCGCCCTGGACTTCGCCCGGCTCGGCCGCCACGGCGGGATCGCGCTCCAGCGCCCACCGGGCTACGTTGCCAAGCACATCCGACGGACGCGTGAACGCCTCGCAGAGCAGCTTGTGGAACACGCACTCGGCCTGGGAACGCAAGTTTCCGCCCGGCCACTGTTCGGCGTACCGTGCCGCTGCCTCGGGGCTCAGCCAGTGTCCCACCGCCTCGTTCAGCAGTTCGGTTGCGCCGCTGCCTTCGTCGAACTGTTCCTTATTGCGCCACAGAATCTCTTCCGGCAACAGCCCCTCGCCCGCCTTGCGCAGAATCCATTTTTCCACCCACCCCCCTCCGGGCCTTTCCATCAGCTTCAACTCGGGAGGAACCGCCAGGCCCATTTCAACGAAGGCCACATCCAGGAAGGGAACACGGCCTTCCAGCGAGTGGGCCATGGTGAGCCGATCCACCCGCTGCAGGTTCATATTGTGCAGCGCACCCACGGAGCGCCGCAATTCACGATGCAAGGTGGCCCGGTCGGCGATGTCCTGGTAGTAGGTGTAGCCTGCGAAAAGTTCGTCGGCACCCTCCCCCGTCAGCACCACTTTTACGTAAGCGGCCGCCATGCGCGAGACAAAATAGCACGGCACCGCGCTGGGCACGAGATCCTGGTCGAAGGACTCCAGGTGATACACGATCTCCGGCAGCAACGCCCGCACCTCCTCCGTCGTCAGAAAGTACTCGTGGTGGATGGTGTCCAGGTGCCGGGCCACTAGCCGCGCCGCCTCCAGATCCCGGGAGCCTTTCACACCCACGGAGAACGTGTGGAGATGCGGCATATGGCGGCGGGCGATGGCGGCAATGAGGCTGCTGTCCAGCCCGCCGGAAAGAAACGCCCCCACCGGCACGTCGCTCATGAGCCGCTTCACCACCGCCTCTTCCAGCTTCGCTCGAAGCGCGGTTACCAACTCGTTCGTGGACATCTCCGGCGGAGCGGGGCGGGGTAGCTCATAGTAGCGCCGCATGCCCGAAGCGGAGTGGTACCATGAGCCGGGCGGGAATTCGCTGATCTCCCGCGCCCGGCCCTCTAGCGCCTTCAGTTCGGAGGAAAACACCAGCGCGCCGTTCCTGCGGCCATAATAGAGGGGCTTGATGCCGATTGGGTCGCGGGCCAGAAACACCCCCTGTTCATCCGCAATGGCCAGGGCGAACATGCCGTCCAGCTTCTGCACCGCCTCCGCGCCCTCCTGATCGTACAGATGCAGGGCGGCTTCGCTGTCGCTGCGGGTGCGGAAGCGATAGCGCCTCGCCAGGTCTTCGCGCAGGCTGGGAAAGTTATAGATTTCCCCGTTGGCCAGTATCGCGCGCGTGCCCTGCTCATTGAAAATAGGCTGATCCCCATTGGCCGGATCCATGATGGAAAGTCGGCGGTGGCCGAGCGTCCCCTGCTCCTGGTGCAGCATTCCTTCCGCGTCGGGCCCGCGATGGGCCAGCCGGCCCATCATTTCCCGCACCAGCGGATCGTCCGCCTCTCCCCAGATGCCTGCGATACCGCACATGCCCGGATTCCGGTTCGTCGATGTGATTAGCTGCGGGCGGCCTCATCGCCATGCCTCCCGCCCGTGGTGGTGTGTCCGACTGGGTAAACCTACATTTTCCAGATGAGGGTGCCAGACATCCGCAGGCAACCCCCAAGTGTTAAATAACGCAAATCCGGTGTGCGAAATCAAGTTTCCGTCCTCTTTTTCCTTCGTGAATAACGCTTCGAGCTCTTTTTCCGTCGTGTTCCGACATAGTGGTGCGACCAGGAGCATAATCCCTCCCGTTTTGTCACACCCCCCGTCACACGAACCCGTGCAAGAGTGGGGCAGTGCGTGGAGTAGGATGGCAATCAGAACGCCGAAGCCGGTGCTACAATCCTTACCCTCGAAAACCGGTGGACCCAGCCTTCGTCTTATGCAATGCTGTGCATAACTGCTGTGCATTAACGGAGCACAGCCTCCATCGTTCGCACAAGAGCCGATTCTAGAAGTCTAGCAATCAAAGCGCGTTACTCACGACGCTGGCAGTGTCGGGGTCAGGGGTTCGATCCCCCTCATCTCCATTAACCCCCCTCGCCCCTTGCCGCTCTCGTCCTTCCCTTCGCCGCAGCAACCCCCAATCTCCTTTCCTTCTTTGATCTGCTAGACTTTGTCCCGCCTCACTTGGGATTGCCACACCTGAAAATCGAGACGATCTTACCGGCCATGCTCCGGCAAAGTGTCCTTTAATTCTCGGGCCGATTTGTCTCATCTACTTTGACGAAATACAAGGAGGAGACGAGATGATAAACCGCATCAGCCATATCGGAATTGTCGTGAAGGACATGGATGCCGCGGTCGAAAAATGGACATCCGTTTTCGGTTTCAAAAAGTACAGCGAGCTTGAGATCGCCGTGGAAGGCATCCACAGTGTCTTCCTGTCGGTCTGCGGTACGGCGGATGAGATGACCATCGAACTGATGGAACCACTCGACAAGTCGGACTTGAGCAATGCCGTCGCCCGGCGGTTGGCGAAAGCCGGCGAGGGTTTTTATCACCTCGCCGTCGAGGTCGGCGATATCCAGGCCAGTGGCCAATCCCTTGCCGGGCGGGGGCTTACGATCTTGCAACTCCCCCCAACAAGCGACCAACACGCCCCTCGCTGGCTTGTTCATCCCAAGGACGCCAACGGCGTCATGATTGAGGGGATCGTGCGCCGCTAAATGCCTCCCACAGAAGTTCGGAGCAGTACATCGCCCCCTCCGAATTTTGTCACTCCCCACGTCACACAAACCCGTGTAAGGATGGGGCAGGGCGTGGCGAGATTCACTTTGCGTCAATCTCTGGAGAATCGTTTGCTTGTGAGTAGTCTCCTACCAACGAAACTCCG
>VRUH01000112.1 GCA_019456185.1 Candidatus Glassbacteria bacterium
GGCCATCTGCTCCGCGCCCAGGTTCAGGCTGGATCCCCTCAGCCTGTGGGCGACGAATTCCAGCTTTCCGGCGTCGCCGGCACGGACACAGCCTCGCATTTCCGCTATCAACGAGGGGGCTTGGCCCAGGTACGTTTCGATCAACTCGCCCAGAAAGGCCGGGTTGTAATCCTCGCTGACGAACCGGATCTTCGCGATCGTGTTCCGATTCAGGAGGGGGCCGTCTTGCCGACGCGGGTGCATGGCGGGTGCAATTGGGGGGCTTCGGGAGGCGGCGTCCCGTCACGGGCTCAGCCGCGCCTCCATTCGGCGCTTCATTTTTTGCTTGCGCGATTTCGGTTTTTACCTTAGCAGTCTGTCGGGCTTGGGCTTGTCAAGGATGATACCATTGGGAAGGGATTTTTCATCAACCATGGATGGTAGAGATGAGTAAATTTGTGGGAGGGAACCGGGAGCAGCGATTTCTTTTGCCCCCTGACCTGCGCGACTGGATTCCAGGGGACGACCTGGCGCATTTTGTGCTGGAGGCGGTGGAGCGGGTGGATATCGGGCACTTCAAGGTCAATCAACGTGGGACCGGGGATGCGCAATACCACCCCCGCATGATGCTGGCCTTGCTGATTTACTGCTACGCCAACGGAATTTTCTCCAGCCGGAAGATTGAGCGCGCCACCCATCGGGATATTGGGGTGCGATATATTGCGGCGAACACCCACCCGGATCATGACACCATCTGCACGTTCCGGCGCGAGAATGCGGAGGCGGTCAGCGAGAGTTTTTTGCAGGTGTTGCTGTTGGCTCGTGAACTGAAGTTGCTCAAAGTGGGCATGGTCAGCGTGGACGGCACCCAGCTCGATGCAAACGCCAACAAACACCGCAGCGTGCGCTATGACCGGGCGCGTGAACTGGTTGAACAACTCAAGCTGAATGTGGATGATCTGCTTGCGCGGGCCGAGCAGGCCGATGGGAGCGGTGCGGACGATCCCCAGGCCCTGCCCGAAGAGATAGCCCGGCGCGAGGTTCTGCGCGAGAAGCTGGACGCGGCGTGCAAACGGCTGGAAGCACAAGCCAAGGCCCGCGCCGAGAAGGAACGGGGGGAATACGAGGCCAAACTGGCCGCGCGCGACAAGCGGCAAGGCAGGCGCAAGGGCAAAAGACCCAAGCCGCCGGATCAGACGCCCAGAGGCGATGAGCAGAGCAACCTGACCGACCCGGACAGCCGCTTGATGCGCAAGAGCAAACGCAGCGAGTATCGCCAAAGCTACAACGCCCAAGCCGTGGTGGACGCGGAGGGCAGTCAACTCATTTTGGGTGCCCGGATCACTCAGTGCGCCAGTGATCGAAACGAGTTGGTGGCGGCGGTGGAGACGATCCCCGAGCAGGCGGGCAGCCCCGGCACGGTGTTGGCCGACAGCGGCTATGCCTGTGGGGATGAGGTGGAAACGTTGAACGGGCGCAACATCGAAGTCCTGGTGTCCACGAATGCGGAAGGAATGAGGCGGCAATACGACTTTCGCCCATCCAAAGCCGAAAAGCCGCCCAAGGAGCCAAAGGCGGAATGGATCAAGGCGATGAGGGCCAAGCTGGAGAGTGCGGAGAACCGCGAGAAATACCGGCTGAGGAAACAGACGGTGGAACCGGTCTTCGGCATCATCAAAAACGTTCTCGGCTTCCGCCGGTTTTCCCTGCGTGGACTGGCGAAAGTGGAAGGCGAGTGGGAACTGGTGGCGCTGGCCTACAACTGTAAACGCCTACATCGGTTGCAGAGCGCCCTGGCTGCATGTTGAAGCCAACCTGCCATCATGGAATCCATCCCTTTCCAGGGTGGTGCGGGGCGACGAGCAACCATCAAACCACGAGATTCGGGCTGGGAAGGTTCCGATAGCCCCTGTGACCTTCCAACAACACAAATAAACACAAGCCCAAGCCCGACAGACTGCTAGCCTGGATATTTCACCAATAGAGAGGCGAAATCCTTTATAATCCCTGTGAGAACAAGGTCATAAACCTTCAGGGAAGAAGGATTTCGCCATGACGAATCGTAACAGGGAAGAACTCAGTTTTCCAAGATGTAAAGGGCGCAAGGTCGAGGCGGATTTCAGCGGCGGCAATGTGACGAGCGATGGCGGAGTCTTGCTGGTACGGGCGGTGGATCGGCGGCTTGGTTTGACCGCGGCGACAGCGCGATTGCTCTCGGATCCGCGGCGACAGGCCAGTTGCGAGCATACGGTTTTGAGCATGCTGCGGCAGCGGGTGTATGGGTTGGCGGCGGGATATGAGGATTTGAACGATCATGACAGCCTGCGGCACGACCTGGCTTGGCAGACCGCGGTGGAGCGGGATAGGCCCTCGGCCAGCAGCCCCACCCTATGCCGTTTGGAGAACCGGGCCGATCGCCAAGCGGCAGTGGCGATGCACCGGGTGCTGGCCGAGCAGTTCATCGCCTCTCATTCCGAGCCGCCCACCGAACTGATTCTGGACTTCGACGCCACCGACGATCCGGTGCATGGAAAGCAGGAAGGGCGCTTCTTCCACGGCTACTACGATCACTACTGCTTTTTGCCGCTCTACGTTACCTGCCGCGATCAACTGCTCGTGGCCTACCTGCGCCCCTCCAACATCGACGGAGCCAAGCACGCCTGGGCGATTCTGGCCCTGCTGGTCAAACGGCTGCGTCAGGCATGGCCGGGTGTGCGGATCGTCTTTCGCGCCGACAGTGGATTTTGCCGCTGGCGGATGCTGCGCTGGTGCGACAACAACGAGGTCTTCTATATCGTCGGCCTGGCCAAGAACACGCGTATCAACAAACTGGCCGCACCGCTGATCGACAAGGCCCGCAAAGGCTGCGAGACCAGCAAGCGCAAACAACGTCTGTTCGGCAATCTGCGCTATGGCGCCCACGGTTGGGATCGCCAAAGGCGGGTGATCGCCCGCATCGAACACAGCGTCAAAGGCAGCAACCCACGCTATGTGGTCACCAACCTGCCGGGGAATCCCAAGAAGCTCTACGAGCGAGTCTATTGCCAACGCGGCGAGATGGAAAACCGCATCAAGGAACAGATGCAGCTGTTCTCCGACCGCACCTCGGCCACGCACTGGTGGCCCAACCAGTTCCGCCTGCTGCTCTCCGCGCTGGCCTACGTACTGTTGGAAACCATTCGCCGTCTGGGTCTCAAGGGAACCGAGTTGGCCCGTGCGCAGGTCGCCACGATCCGACTCAAACTGCTCAAGATCGGCGCGGTGATTCTGCGCAATACCCGCCGGGTGCGCTTCCTGCTCGCAAGCGCCCATCCCTATCAGCACCCGTTCCAACTCGCGGCGGCAAGATTGAAACCCGGATAATCGCCAAGGGTGCTGTCCCCGGCACCGGAAAAACAACGGGGCCGTGGCGCAGCCGTGCCCGAAATCCCGAATCGGACCGCCCAACAGTCTTCACAAAACCCAAAAACCGACATCAACCCAAAATCAGGTTAACATCGGGTTCCAACCGCACTGGTGAAATATCCGGGCTAGGCCGAGAATTCAATGCAGCGGGGGCGCGGGGGCGGATATGCCGCCCCCGCAAAAAATACGTCTATGAGTAATCCGGTCCCGGCGCCGGTTCAGGCCGGGGGCGCCTGGCGCTCCTGCTCTAATTTGCC
>VRUH01000113.1:0-234 GCA_019456185.1 Candidatus Glassbacteria bacterium
CGTCAAATTGTCCGACCTGCTTTCCCGTTCTCGAATCTTTCAACACGACGATGTTCCACCGGGGCGACTTCGCCAGATAGTAGGCAGCCACGACCGAGACGAGCATCTGTTTGTTGTCAAAAGCCAACGCATAGAAGCCCGGCGCGATCCAAAGTTTGGGCAGCGTTCCGGTGATTTCAGTCTTGTAAAAAATCCCCTGCTCCATCATCTTGCGGATGAACTTTTCTCGTTTCT
>VRUH01000113.1:244-3537 GCA_019456185.1 Candidatus Glassbacteria bacterium
CTCCCACTCCTCAGCATCTATGTGCTGCTCGATCGCCGCCCGCACTCGCCGGCGCAACTCCTCCGGCGGAAGCGCCTGCAGCTCAGCGGCGTCGGTGCCGTACTCTTTGACGAATCTTTTGTACCGACTATCCTTGGGTTTCGCGGGCAGGGGGATGATCGCAAATTTCTCCAGATCGGCGACGTTCAAGGCCAGGCGCTCCCATGAAATTTCTCCTGCGGGCCAACCCACCGCCGGCAGGTCAAACATCTCGAACAGTTTCTTTTTGCAAACCCGCTCAATGTCGTAACCACTAGGGTCGTGGTCGCCGAAATAGTAGAGAAAGATTGGCTTGGTGATTTCGCACATCTCCTGAGCGGCTTGGTGCATGTAGGTAGTACTGGAGAAGCCGTGCACCGGACGAAGATTCACGTTGTACTCGTAGTAGGTGATGTCGCTCACCACTCCTGCAATGGCATCATCCTCCACCCAGATCTCTACGTAGTTGGGCTGCCGCGCCCAGAAATCTTTTCGATAGAGCTCAGCGGTGGCATCGACGAAGTCGGCCAGCCCGGACCAAGAGGAGGGCTTGATACGAGTGCGGACGTTGTCCACCAAGGTTTCAAACGGTATCTCGCCGCTGCGCCGGGCGAGGCCGATGACCCGCATCAGCTGCCTGTAGGACCGCTTGCACGCTTGGCTGTCCTCACCCCGCAGGACGTGATTGGAAAGCAGCAGATAGTACAGCTGCCGCAGCGTCATGGGCCGCTCTACGTCCAGCAGCACCTGGGCGGCGTCGATGATTTCCTGCGTCTTGTGGGTACGCCTGGGCATAATCGATCTAGATCCACTTTAGGGGCTGAGCGACGCCGAGCGCGAGCGCCTGGCCGCCAAGGGCCACGCCTTCAGCAAGGCGCACATCCGCATCATCGTCGATTGGTTCCACAATCCAGCCAACCTCCAGGGTTTGCCGTCCACGGAGCTCCGGGCCCACTAGACGCGGCCGCGACGATAGAGAGTGATCATTCGGTGATTATTGACCCCACTTGAAGACCACGCCGGCCGCGAAACGGCCTTCGTGGAACCACACACCATCGTGAACATTCGGAATATAATCGATTTGGAAAATACGGACGGCCGCCCAGCTACTTACATTCACATCTACGCCCATTCCGAAACCCATTGCAAAACTTGTGCCTGACACACCTCCGACTCGCTCGTGTACAACTCCAAAGAGGGTGTGCACAAAGGTAGTGGCTGTATCGTTCCGCGCCGTAAAGCGCGGCCCAAACAGGATCTCATAGGTTTGAAAGTCGATATTTCCGAAGGGGCCGAGGTCAAAAGACTTGTATTGACCACCGAAATCAGCCGTGAAGCCCACATTGCGATGGACATTTCTGCTGACGCTGGCTTGCCAACCGTAAAAATCCTCTCGCAAGATTTTGGCGTCCGCATTTAGATAAGAAGCGCCGCCGAAGACCTCCGTCCGCGGGTATTCATCCTCTTGCCCCCAGGCGGGCGGACAGACAAGCAAAAGCATTGTGACAACCAGCAGCAATGTAGCGATTGGCGATAGGGTTTTCATTTCAAGCACCTCTCTAGTTTGTTTTTCTTTCGTTCGATCAGCAAGACGGTGTAAGCCGTCCAGAAACCTCGGGGATTCTCAGGGAAGCGCTCTTCGAGCCGGGCCTGGTGCCTTCCAACCCTTGCCATGCGCGTTCCTGTCCCCGCCCGATGCGCTTCGGCCGACCGCAAAGGATTCCCGGCTGTATGGCCTGCCGGCGCCCTTTCTAGCCACGCACCGGCTCCCAATCCTGGTAGCCTTCGAGTTCGTTGGGAAACGCCAGCCGGATCGTACCGCTGGCGGTTTCGACCACCCCGTTGCCGTGCCGGCTGCGCAGCATGGCGCGGCCGTTCTCCCCCGTCCGGGCCGCGGTCCCGGTCGAGCTGCGCCGGCACGCTTCCTCCCAGCTCATTCCGCCCTGATCGGGCGGGGTCGAAAAACCAGGAAGCGGGTCCGAGCTCTTGCCTTGAGACTGCTGTGGTGCGAAAGTGCGACTAGCCATCGTGGCCTCCTTTGCAGGCCGCTGTGGTTAGCGCTGCGTCCGGTGTTTTCGCACCGGGCGCGGCGCGCTCCATCACGGTTTGATTTTCTTTTTCCGCCCTCTGCCCTTGCAATAGTGGGCGGCTTTGTAGGTTCGAACCTTTTCCAGGTCGCTCTTGCTCCAGAATCGCACGGTCACACATGCAACCCGGCGCACTCGGGGAACGGGCACCTTCCGCTCCCGCATCCAGCGATGGAGCGTGGCTCGCCCGATTCCCACCAACCTTGCTACCTCGCCGGTAGAATAGGTTTTCATAATGGTCGTGTATGTATCATATTTCACGTGGCACGTCAAGGCCCCCAACGGCTGTGCGTTTCACGGTCCAGGCTGCCTGCGCCGGCCGGCGGTTCAGGCTGAACCCGTTCGGCGTGGGCGCTTTTCCCCCGATCGCCCGCGCTCTTGAGGCTGAGCGCAGGCGGCGGTTCTTATTGGAGCGCCCCTAATCCTCTGGCATCTCTCAAGCTCGGAGAGATCAGTTGAATTAGGCGCACCTTTCCCGGAAACGACGTAGAGTCGGCTAATTGTCCTGCGAGTTCTGCTCCAAGCATGGCCCAGGCGCTGCGGTTGACCTCCGCCACCACATAGGCCCGCTCTGAGACAGCGATGAGGTGATAGACCTCCGGGTACTGCTTGGGGTAGATCTTACCAGCCTGCCGCTCATAATTCTCCGGGGAAAACGCCAACTTCATCTTGGGGACGCGCGGGGTGAAATCAAGACCATACGCCTGCGATAAGGAGTTGGGATTGATCCTTTCCTGCAGGAAGATGACGATGGCCTTCAGGGTGTCGTCGAGGAAGTACAAGGTGGCGCGGCGAACGCCGAACTTTCTCCTGAACTGCAGCCTGGAGTAGCGGGCAGATTTGTCTATCCAAGAATGGATGGGGGTTTTGAGTTTCTGATTTTCCTTGGTGTTGTTGGGTTGCCCAAGCACGGTCAAGGCATCCTCGATGGTCGCGCGGTCAAGCGTCAGCCCATGCCAGGAGTCCGGCTCCTGGGCCCAGCCGGGACCGGCCACGAGCAAGATCGCTAGTAAAGCTGCGTATATTTTCATTTTACTCTCCTGAGGTTTTTGTTGTAGTGCGTCGCTTTGCACCTGTGGGCTGCTTTCAGCTTTATAGGCTCGAACCTTTGCCAGGTCGCTCTTGCTCCAGAATCGCACGGTCACACATGCAACCCGGCGCACTCGGGGAACGGGCACCTTCCGCTCC
>VRUH01000114.1 GCA_019456185.1 Candidatus Glassbacteria bacterium
TTCAAAACGATCACGTTTACCAAGAGCAGGCGCAGCACGGAACTGATCCATAGCTGGCTGCTGCGCTCCAACCGCGGACTGGCCGGCCGGGTCAGCAGTTACCGCTCGGGGTACCTGCCCTCGGAGCGGAGGCAGATCGAGCGGGACCTGGCCGGCGGAGTGCTCGACGGGGTGATCAGCACCAGCGCGCTGGAGATGGGGATCGATATCGGCGGGCTGGACGCCTGCGTGCTGGTGGGTTATCCGGGGACTGTCACCCAGACCTGGCAGCGCAGCGGCAGGGTGGGGCGCGCCGGACGGGAGAGCGTGGTGCTGATGATCGCCCAGGCCGATGCGCTGGATCAGTTTTTCATGCGCCATCCGGACAATTTCTTCTCCCGCGGCTGCGAACGCGCGCTGGTCGATCCGGGGAATCCATATATCGTGGCCGACCACCTGGAGTGCGCCGCTGCCGAGATCCCGCTGGAGGAGGACGAATTGGATAAGTTCCCGGACGGCTGGCGGCAGACGGCGAAAAATCTGCTTCAGCGCGGCAGGCTGGTGGAAAGCGTGGGCGACGGCCGGATTTTCAGCGCGCGAAAATACCCCCACCGCGAGGTCTCGCTGCGCCAGGCGGGGGAGAGCTTTACGATCCTGGACGCCTCATCCGACCCGCCGGGACGGATCGGTTCGGTGGGCGGGGCGCGGGTGCTGGCCGAATGCCATCCCGGAGCGATATACCTTCACCGCGCGCGGCAGTACAGGGTGGAGCGGCTGGACATGGAAAAGCGCAATGTCTACGTGGAGCCTTCCAGGGACCCCTACTACACGATGGTCAACGCGGAAAAGGATACAGAGATCCTGGAGGTGCTGGCCAGCCGCCCCGAGGGCAATTTCCTGGTACGCTACGGACGGTTGAAAGTGACGGAGCAAATCACCGGTTTCAAGAAGCGGGGGATCCCGGGCGGAGAACTGCTCAGTACCCACCCGCTTGAACTGCCGCCCCAGGTATTCGAGACCACCGGTTTCTGGATCGAGATCCCGTCCGGGGTCAGCCGGGGGGTGAAGCAGGATAACGCGCATTTCATGGGCGGCATCCATGCCGTGGAACATGCATCGATAGCCATTTTCCCCCTGTTCGTCCTCTGCGACCGCAACGATATCGGCGGGATCTGCTTTACCGAACACCCGCAGGTGGGCGGTCCGGCGATATTCATCTACGACGGTTATCCGGGCGGGGTGGGGATCGCCCATGGCGGCTACGGCAGGATAGTCGAACTGCTGGATGCCACCCGCAGGCTGATTGTCGAGTGCGACTGCGAATCCGGCTGCCCCTCCTGCATTCACTCCCCGAAATGCGGCAGCGGGAACAAGCCGTTGGACAAACGGGCCGCAGCCGCCGTGCTGGAAATGCTGCTGGGCCTGCGGAATCTGCCGGTGGAGGATGAAGCGGCCGACGAGCCCGGACCGGCTCCTGAACCGGTTCCCGCAGAGGAAGTAGTGGACGCCGGAAAGCTGTTCCCGCCGGATAAAAAAATCTACTTCTTCGATATCGAAACCCAACGCTCGGCCGAAGAGGTCGGCGGCTGGCGAAATAAGCGCCTGATGCGCCTCGCGGTGGCCGTCCTCCAGGACGCGGCAACCGGTGAACTGCTGACATTTACTGAGAACGATGCGGAGCGTCTGCTGGAAATCCTGTTCGAGGCCGACCTCGTAGTGGGATTCAACCTGCTGGGATTCGATTACGAGGTGATGAGCGCCTACAGCACTCGCGACCTTACGGCGGTGAGGACCTTCGATATCCTGGCCGACATCCACCAGCGCCTGGGTCACCGGATCGGGCTGGGCGCACTGGCGGAGGCGACGCTGGGGGAGTCGAAAAGCGCCGATGGCCTTCAGGCGATCGAATGGTTCAGGGACGGGCAGCTGGAGAAGGTGATTGACTACTGCGCCAAAGACGTTATAATTACTAGTAAATTATTCGCTCATGGATTGGAGCACGGGTATCTGGTTTACGATCACCGCGAGGCGGGACAGGTAAAGCTCAACCTCGATTGGGACCTTGCCGACCTTCTCAGCCGGAACGGTTAATTGCGCACCCAGTTTGCCTGCCGTGCTTGCGGAAGGCGGCAGGCCTGAGAGACAACTCAGCCGTTGACGGTCCTTCATCGAGAACCCGCCTGTTTGATAATCAATTCTCAGAAATTGAAACTTTTCATGATCCGCGTCGATATCAACGACTGTGTATCAGAACGCGGACAGACGCGATTTCGGTCGAACTGCGCAAACTATTACTTAAGGATAGTTGCATTGTTCGCGTTAAATGTTTGTTGTCTAATGGGCATAGAGCCACTATCATTTCTTGACTTGCTGGCAGTTTAATGCCAAATTGCGATAGCCTGGATAAATCTATCCTGGAACGTGGTGTTGCACCGGACCGGTCGGATAAAACACATCAAATGAGGATAATAGTTCAATCGGCTTGGATTAGAGAGATCAGTTTATGTTAGTGCACGTTGACCATCTTATTCCCGGACTCGAGCTGGAAAGCGACGTTCGGCTGAAGGCCGGCAGTTACCTTATTACGCGTAAGGAGATGCCGGACGCCAGGTTGGATGACAAGGTCATCGAGTCTATCCGCAGGTTTGCCTCCCAGCTTTCTCCGGTCAGTTTCAAGGTGGAAATCAAGCCTGACGACAGGGCGCTGATCCAACTCAAGAGCATCCTGGATCAGGATGTCTCCCAGATCACCCGGAATATTTCCGAGGGTAAGGAATACCCGAATTTTCTCAAGGATGAGGACCTGCAGGACAAAGTGCTGCGGATCATGGAGAAGCTCATCTCCAATCCGGATATGATCAAGCACATGTACGAATTCAGGATCACCTCGGAGAGGCAGGGTGACCCGGTCAGCATGATTCACGAACACTGTATCCGTGTTACGCTGCTGGCGATCGCGATCGGCCTGAAAATGAAATGGTCGGTGATCTCGCTGGTTAACATCGGCATGGGCGGCGTCCTGCACGACATGGGAATCATCCGCACGAAACATTTCCCCAAGCTGAAAGATCTGGACGATCTGCTGCCCAAAGAGCTGGAAGCTTTTATCGATGACCATCAGCAGAAAAGCGTCGAACTCTTCGGCGAGAAAAAGGTGACCCTGCTGCCGTTCACCAAGCAGGAAATCATCCATATGATCTCCAACCACCACCGGCCTGACTTAGGGGATACCCGGCATAAAACGACCGTTTTGTTGTATTTTGCCGAGCTGCTCGATGAGATGATCACGCTTATGCCCCACAAGGTGCGTTACAATTTCGACGCCAACCAGCTCCGTAAGCTCGGAGGCAGGTTCAGAGCTGGTCTGGAAAAACTGTACAGTTGCTTAAGTGGTGAAGCTGCTCTAAACTGAGGCATTCGGAAAGGAGCGG
>VRUH01000115.1 GCA_019456185.1 Candidatus Glassbacteria bacterium
CACTCGTCCCCCGCGGCTGCTCCTGATCCGGTCGTGGTAGGAGGAGGCCGTTGCGTTCCAGCTCGAGTCCATTTCCATCACACCGGCGAGACCGGGCCGCGGACGGAGGCGGCCCCAGTGGTCGCGGCTGGCCGACATGCCGGTAAGCACCAGTCCTCCGCCGCTCTCGACAAACTTCTCGATCCGCGCGAGATGCTCATCGGCCAGGTTGTCCTGCCCGGCCAGGACAATCACCCGGTAGCGGGCCAGGTCGTCCATCTGCTCGTCAAAAATCAGGTCGAACGGCACCTGGCCCTGGATCATCGCCTGCTCGAACATGCACTGTTCCAGCGCCGCGCGGTGGTTGTTGTAGGCCATGGTGGCGTAACTGCGCAGCAGGGCCGCGTCCTCGCGGTTGACAGTACCGGTGTAGAGATTCCGGTATTTGAGGTAGAACTTGTGGTAGCGGTCGTTGGGCGTGTCGTCCTGCCCCAGGCCGATATTGCCGATAGTCTGGTTGAACGCCAGGTTCTCGGCGTGCTGGAGGTCCGTACCCTTGTAGGTCAGAATCCAGTTGTCCAGCGTGCGGCCCAGCTTGTAAGTCCTGATCTTGGAAGTGATAACCCCGCGGGAATCGTAATCGGCGTAGTTCTGTTCCTCGCTCCAGATCAGCTCGGTGTACTTCATGAACCACGGGTGCCAGAGCGCGGTCTGGAACGCGCGGTTGCGTCCGATCAGGCCGTGGGGGTTGACATCCACCGCCACGGTGGGTTTCAGCTCCTTGGCGAACTCCACCATCTCCCGCAGCCAGTCGGCCATCGCCCAGCAGCGGAAATCGATCCACTCCTGCTGAACCGGGTCGCGGATCACATCGATAGCCCCGGGGCGGTTGGTCTGGTTCCACATCGGTGGATCGACATAACTGAAATCGGTGAGGCCGAACCGCTCGGTCCGCAGGCTGTCCGTCGGATATTTTTTCGCCAGGTATGCCCGGAAAGCTTTGACAGCAGTGGGACTGCGGTCACTCTCAGGTTCCAGGTTGCAGTCATAGTTGTCGAAATGCAGCAGGTCGGTGTCGCATTTCCCGATCAGGGTGCGGAGGATTTTTTCCTTGTAGTACTCGCGGTAGCCGGGGTGGAGCATACTGGGTTTGTAGCGGTAGGACTGCTGAAAACCGTAGGTCAGCAGGATCGGAGTCCCGTCCGGCATGCGCTGCACCCAGTCTGCCGCACGGGGCTCCTCCGGAAAAAACGTTTCCGGCACGATTGTCATCACCTGGCTGTAGGTATCGAGTTTCATGCCGTGCTTGTGGACAAGTTTGCTCAAGCCGGCCAGCAGTTTCATCTCGTCCTTCTCGGCCTCGTAGCCGAACCCTTTGTACCCGTGAGTATGGAAAACCTCGATCCCGGCCTTTTTAGCGGCCAGGACAGTTTCCTCGCTGTGCTCGGAGAGCCACTGCCGCCATTCCTGCTCGTAAGGGCCGGCGCCGCCGCGACGGATACGGAAGATAAAAGCCTCGTGGTTGCCCCAGCCGAGCACCAGGCCGCCGTTTACCCAGCCGGCGCGCTGAAGTTGATAGTAGTCCCTCGCCTGCGCCGACGGCGAGGCGAGGAAAAGTAACAAGCCAGCCAGCGAGAAAACCGTGGCGCGCATGGTTGCCTCCGCATTGAAAAGTGGCTTCAAAGTATTATTTCAGCTGATCCGGCGAATCCATCGCCGCCAGGCGGGCCAGTACCATCCCGGCAATCTTCATGTGGGTCGCCGGGTCGAAATGGATCATGTCCACGGCGAACACCAACTCCGCCGGCTCGGCGTCGAGAACTTTTGCAATGTCGAGGAAGCCCGTGCCGAGCGAGTCGGCGACCGACCTCAGTTGCTCGCGGAGAGCGAGGAATACATCCAGGTCGGCACCTTTGCGCGTCGGACTCAGCGGGTAACCCATCAGCACCACCCTGCTGCCCGCCTCGCGAAGGCGAGTGACGATCTCGATCATGTTCCGCCGGTACTGCCCGGGCGTGACCGCGGGAGCGGGACCGCCCCAATGCCGGGCGTCATTACCGCCGAGGATAACGAAAGTGATATCGGGGCGTTTTGCAATCAGGTCCTCATCGATCCGCTCCAGCGCCTCGCCGGAGTCGTCGCCGCCCTTGCCGGCATTGACAACTCTCACCCTGGCGTTGATCCGGCGAAAAACACCCCTGACAATATCAGGGAACGGAGCCTGGGTGGACCAGTGGATACCGTCCATGTGGCTGTCGCCCAGAAAACCGACCGTCATCGTCCCCTTGTTGCGCAGATGTCCGATCACTCTTTCCGAGCCTTCGGTTGACAGTAATTCTGCGGCAAGGGTATCGGCGGTCACCTGTCCGCTGAACTTGCCGGCCCAGTTGTTGAGCTTGATGAACGTGATAAAGTAATGTTCCTGTCCCGCGGGATAGGGCATCCTGCCTGTCAGCCCCGCGGCTTCGGCCGCCAGTTCGTTAAGCCTGCCCGCCCTGATCTCTTCGAGTCCCAGGTCGCTCAGGGTCAGCGGGCAGCCGACAGCCACCAGGAACGGGAGGAAATCCTGCATCAGAGTACCGTCACGCTCCACCTCCAGGCAGAGCTGGAACGCCGCGGCGTACCCGTCGAACCCAGCGCCTACCCGATCCGCGCTTTCGGGAGCTTTGGACAGCACCTCGCGCACCACCGACGCCGGCTGGCCGGATTCGGCAAATTCATCCAGCTTTCCCGAGGCCTCCAGGAAGGAAAGCAGTTGTTCACCGCAGAGCGATTCACCCGTCTGCACCCAATCCTCCACGCACTCGGGATCGAGGCGCACCGCGCGATGAAACGCGCTGTCGGCTGCTATTTCCTCCGCGTCCATTTCCAACTCACCGGCCATCGCCATGTGCTCGGCGCGGATCATCTTCAGCACCGCCGCGCTTAGCGCATCCGTCCGCTGCTGCGGGGTTTCGAGTTCCCTGGAACCTCCGGAACATGCGGCAACGATGGCAAAGGCTAATCCTGTCAGCGCAACCATCGATCTCTTCACGGCTTCCCTCCATCTCGGGCCAGGGGACAATCAGGTCCGGCAGGCGATCGCGCGCCAGGTCGAATCGATTCCCGCGGCAGCGGCCACGGCAGGGCTTCATCACGGTTTAAGCAGCGGAACCCTGATTTCGTATTCCATCCCCTCGAACGTCACTGTCAGCGATTTCTCTCCCGCCTCCAGGCTGACCTCCGGAGTCTCCAGGTCGCAGCCGCGGGAGCCGTCGACATAGACAACTACCGGGGTGTTGCTCGGTACCGGTCCGTCGCTCTGCCACCAGGGGAACGCTCCCCTGCCGCCGA
>VRUH01000116.1 GCA_019456185.1 Candidatus Glassbacteria bacterium
ATAAGGCGCCCGGTTCCGGCAATGGACCCAAGAAACGCGGCGTGGGCGTGGGTGTCTGCCGCTGGGGAGGTGGAGGCGCGCGCAGCACCAGGGTTACGGTCGAGATTTTCCCCGACGGCCGGGTGACCGCCAGCACCGGCACCCAGGATCTGGGTACCGGCGTCCGCACGATGATCCACCAGATCACCGCCGATACGCTGGGTATCTCGATGGATTGGGTGACCCCCAGGATCGGCCGCAGCATTTACCCCTTCTCCACTGCCTCGGGAGGCAGTATCACCACCGGCTCGGTAACTCCGGCGGTGAAAAACACCTGTGACTCGGCCCGCAACCAGTTATACGAAAAAGTGGCCGCGGCCTTGGGTGTGGCCGCCAGCGACCTGGTGGGCGATAAGGACGTTATCCGCGCCGGCAGCGACAGCGCCAAGACCATGAAATGGAAGGATGCCTGCGCGCTGCTCCAGGGCCAGACCCTGAGTGTCACCGACGGCTGGGCGGAGGGCCTTTCGAGCAGCGGCGTGGCCGGGTTGCAGTTCGCCGAGGTCGAGGTGGATGTCGAAACCGGACGGATCAAACCGATCAAGATCGTGGCGGTCCAGGATTTCGGACTCTGTATCAACCGGCTCACTTCCCGCAGCCAGATCAACGGCGCGATAATCATGGGCCTGAGCTGGGCGCTGCTCGAGGACCGGACCATGGATCCTAACACCGGCACGATGGTCAATCCGAACATGGAAAACTACAAGCTGGCCGGGACGATGGAGATGCCCGAGTTCGACGTGGTTATCGACGAGCAGCCCGAGCGCGGCGTAATCGGCCTGGGTGAGCCTCCGCGAGTTCCCACGGCCGGCGCGCTGGCCAACGCGGTGTTCAACGCAATCGGCGCCAGGGTGACCAGGCTGCCGATGACGCCGGACGTGGTGCTGGAAGCTTTGAAAAAAGGAGGCGCTTGAAATGAAAGCCTTTGCCTACTATAACCCGAAAGACGTTAAAGACGCGGTAACTGTCCTGGGCCGCGGCGGGGGCGGAAGCCTCGCCATTGCCGGGGGAACCGATCTGCTCGGCGAAATGAAAAACGGCTACGTCTCACCGGAGCGGGTCGTGAATCTCAAGTCGATCAAGGGACTCGACCGGATCCGCTCCGGCGGCGACGGTTTGAGGATCGGCGCGCTTGTCAAGCTGGCCGAACTCGCCGGAGACAAAAATGTCCGCGAAACCTACGCCGGTCTGGCCCAGGCCGCGGAAAGCGTGGGCAGTCCGCAATTGCGCAACATGGGTACCCTGGGCGGAAATATCTGCCAGCGGCCCCGCTGCTGGTACTATCGCGGCAAGGAATACAACTGCATCCGCAAGGGCGGCGGGACCTGTTTCGCAGTCAGCGGCCGTAACAAGTACCACTGCGTCATCGAGGGCGGGCCCTGCTTTATCGTCCACCCCAGCGACACGGCGGTGATGCTCGAGGCGATGGGCGCCAGCGTGACCATCCAGGGCAAAAGCGGCCAGCGCGATGTGAAGCTCGACGACTTCTTCGTCCTGCCCACCGCCGACCCGATATTCGAGAATATCCTCCAGCCCGGCGAGATTATCACCGAAATCAAGGTCCCCAAACCGGCCGCCGGCGAGGCGAGCTGCTATCTTAAGTTCAAGGAACGCGGCAGCCGCGATTTTGCCCTGGTCAGCGCGGGGGTGGTGATGGTCATGAACGGCGATACCTGCACCCGGGCCTCGGTTGTCCTGGGCGGAGTCTCCCCGGCCCCGTACCGTGCAACCGGCGCGGAAACGGCTCTGAGCGGCAACCGGGTTACCGCCGCCAGCGTGACCGCCGCCTGTGATGCCGCCCTGGCCGGTGCCGACCCGATGGATGAGAACGCTTACAAGCTCGACCTGGCCGCGACAATGATTAAGCGCGCGGTGCTGCGGGCCAGCGATGTTGACGTTTAACCAGTCAACTCAGGAGATTGCCAAAATGGCTTATTCGATTCTGAACAACATCAGGAAGGTTTGCAAGTACCACCGCAGCAAGGAGTACTATCTCGCAAACCTGAACCAGGAATACTACCTTCCGCTCGCCAGCCAGGACTGCTGGTGCCTGATCACCCAGGGGGTGGCCGGTCCGGATGATGGCCTGGTCTCGGCCGGCGACTGCAACCCGATGCGCGAATGTTTCAAATCGCAGTTGTCCGAGTAAAAAGGACTGGCCTGCAAGGAATATGGACAGCAGGGTTCGCCGGGAGAAATCCCGGCGGACCCTTTTTGTTGCTTATCGTGCCGGATTCATACAGCTTTCTGCTGCCATGGAAAAACTGTTCGAACAGCTGCTGCAAATGATCTCCAAGGGCCGCGCCTGCGCGCTCTGCTCGGTGCTCGCCAGCTCGGGTTCGGTGCCCGCGCCCGCGGGTTGCCGTCTGCTGGTGCACGAGGACGGGACTATCGCCGGGACAGTGGGCGGGGGGGCGCTCGAGGGCGAGGTGACCCACGACGCCCGCCGGGCGATCTCCGCCGGCGCTCCGCTTATCAGGACGTTCGATTTCACCGGGGAGGAGATGGTCGAGAGTCTGCAGATCTGCGGCGGGAAAATCACGGTCTATACGGAAGTGATTTTCCCCACGGCTCTGGAGCGTTTGGTGGCCGAGACTATCCTGCAAAAAATCAGGGAGGGACGGAGCGTGGCGCTGGCCACAGCCGTGCTCGACTCTTACGACCGAACACCACCCGCCGGGCACAGGATGGCGTTCGACCGCGATGGAGTCCTGGCCGGTTCGCTTGCAGTCGGCGATTTGAACGATTTGGTCATCCGCAAGGCCCTGCCCTCGTTTGACGGCAATGATCCCATCTACCTGGAACTGGAACGCGCGCCCGCTGAATTCGCCGCTCTGCAAGGCTTCCTGGTCGATTTTATCCAGCCCGCGCCCACGCTGGTGGTGTTCGGCGGCGGGCATATCGGCAGGCCCCTGGCCCACCTGGGCGCGCTGTGCGGGTTCAGGGTGGTGGTGGCCGACGACCGCGCCGAATTCGTCTCGCCGGAACGCTTTCCGGATGCCGAGCGGCTTCTGTCCGGTCCTTATCCAGGCATCTTCGATCAGCTCGATATCGGCCCTCGCCACTACCTGGTCAGTGTCACCCGCTGCCACACCACCGACCGTCAGGTGCTGGAGCGGGCGGTCAGGACCCCGGCGGCCTATCTCGGGATGATCGGCAGCAGGCGTAAGGTC
>VRUH01000117.1 GCA_019456185.1 Candidatus Glassbacteria bacterium
CGCCTCGCAGCCGGGCATGGCCGAGCGCACCATCGTGGTGGACGGCGCTTCGAAGAGCTACGCCATGACCGGGTGGCGGCTGGGCTATGCGGCCAACCGCGCGCTGGCGCCGTATTTTTCCACCTGGATCACCAACACCGACTCCTGCGCCGGCTCCATCACCCAGTGGGCGGGGGTGGAGGCCCTCACCGGAGACCAGACCGAGCACGAGCGGATGATGGAGAGCTTCACCCGCCGCCGCAACCTGATCGTGGAGGGGTTGAACACCCTGGAGGGCATCCACGCCCTCAAGCCCGGCGGCGCGTTCTACGTGTGGCCCAACGTGAGCGAACTCTGCCAGCGCACCGGCTGCTCCACGGCGGAGGAACTGCGCAAGCGCTGGCTCCACGAGGCCGGCGTGGCCGTGCTGGCGGACAGCCAGTTCGGAACCCCCGTCCCCGGCGAGGGGCAGCACGTGCGCTTCTCCTACGCCACCTCCGAAGACAACATCGCCGAGGGCCTGGAGCGCATCCGCAAATGGATCGCGGAGAATGGGTAGGGGGGGCCACTCCAAGGACTATTGCCCGGGTCGGTCGTCATCGTTGACTCCTCAATTCCCCTGCACACACGCACTGAGGATGGCGGCCAGTTTGCGTTGGACGTTGGGTGAGGCCATGGCGATCTCACTCCGGAAGACCGGCCTTGCGGAGGAGGGCCAATCTTCGCTCCAGGAAAGACTTATCTTTTAACGAGATTCTCTTCCAAACTTTTCGGCTCTCTGTGATTGAAAAATCCGGATAAGCAACAAGAAATTTCTTTGCCTCGGCTCTGGCTTCCCGGCTTCTACCGAGTTCCATGTAACTGGCAATTATTGTTCCCCAGCACAAACGGGCAATAGAGCTTTGCCGTTCCATGTGTAGGTAATTCCGACAGTACCTTGCGGCCCACTCGTGCTGTCCGGCAACATGAAAAATCAAGCCTGCAAAGTACCAGAAATATGCCCGGGGGAAGGGCGAGAGGCGCAATGCCTTTTTGATTTGCACCAACGCTTCCGCCGTGTTGCCTGCGTTGAGCATCGTCAGGGCTAAATGTGCATTGGAATCAGAATCACCTGGCGCGAGTTCAACAGCCCTACGCCCGGCGGCGATTGCTTTTTCATACTGTCTCCGCGATCCGTGGATACGGCTTAGAAGGAAGTATGCACTGGGATGATTCTCATCCACCGCGATGGCCTGGCGCGCCAGTTCCTCGGCCTGCCGTAGGGAAGCGGCGCGGTCATCAACCCATCCGAATCCTGCATCGATCAAATGTGCCCACCCCAAAGCTGCGATCAACACAGCGTTTCGCGGTTCCAAATCCTGGGCCTTCCGATTCAGAATTCGGACATTTGCGTTCGCTGCCTTGTCAAAACGGAAAAACAACTCGGTACCTTGCAGGTAAAGGTCATAGGTTTCTATTTTGGAAAATTCATTCGCGCTAAAACGTACGCCTTCGCCAAGGACCAACCGCACATCCAATTCGGTAATAATATTGCGGCTGATCTCATCCTGGATGGCGAACACGTCCTGCATCCGCCGATCATAGGTTTCGGCCCAGAGGTGGTTTCCCGTCACGGCGTCGATGAGTTGCGCGGTGATGCGGATGCGGCCCTCGGCCCGTTGCACGCTGCCTTCCAGCACATATCTCACCCCCAATTCCCGGCCCACCTGCCGCACGTCCACCGCCTTGCCCTTGTATTTAAAAGAGGAATTGCGGGCGATGACGAGCATCCCCGAAAGCCTGGCAAGCCTGGCGATGATGTTCTCGCTGAGACCGTCGGAAAAGTATTCCTGGGCCGGGTCGCCACTCATGTTGTCGAAGGCCAGCACGGCGATGGAGGGCTGGTCGGGCAGGGGGAATGCGGCTTCCTTTTCAAAGGCGGCAAGCGCGGATTCGATCACGGATTGCCGGTAAAGATTCCAGGACAGCACCGCAACCAACGCCACTAATACAACCACCGTTGCAGCGAGTGCGGCCTTGCGCCAACTCCTAGCCAGTTTCCTTGCTGCGCGCTCCGTTCGCGTGGGCGCCTGTCCGGGTACCAGCAGCACATTGTAGGCCCGCACCGGTTCGGCGATGTTCTTCACCTTCTGCTCGCCCAGATAGTCGTACTCCAGGTCCAGACGGGTGTGAACCTGATCATAGACTGTGCGGGAAATACAGACGCCGCCGGGATCGGCCAGGGATTCCAGCCGGGCCGCGATGTTCACCCCGTCCCCGAACAACTCTCCCTCCTTGATCAGCACATCGCCCAGATTCACGCCGATGCGGAAATGCATCCGCCGCTGTTCGGGTAACTTCTCGTTCCGCTTGGCCAATTCGCGCTGAATCTCCACCGCCGCCGTCACCGCATCCACCACCGAGGCGAACTCTGCCAGGATGGAGTCGCCGGGGGCGTTCACGACCCTTCCCTTGTATTGCTGGATATAATCGGAAAAGACTGCGCGATAGTCCGATAGGGTCTTGACCGTCGCGTCGTGGTCGTCACCCATCAGGCGAGAATAGCCCACTACGTCCGCACACAGGATTGCGGTTAGCTTGCGCTGGGTGGTGGGTGAGGCCATGGCGGTTTTGCCGTTCATTCAAAGCCCGCTTTGCGTATCAGTTCGATCATGCGCTCGGGCACTGCCGGGTCTTTGTATCCAAATCGCCTCCATCCGGCTACAACTTTTTCGAATGAATATTCGGCGTATTTGCGGTACTGCTCGGCTTCATGCCTTGCCTCTTTCTCGCGCCCCAGCGCCATGAGGGAGGCTATCAACGCAAGGTGCATCCTGTGGTTCGAGAGACCCTTATCGGGACTTTTCACTCCTTCTTTGAATGCTTTTATCGCCGCATCGTACCGCCCTGCATTAAAATTTACCGTCCCATATGCACCATAAAAAACCAACGGGGGGTGGGGATAGAGACGAATGGCCTGCCTATTTATTGGCACGGCTTCCTCCGGCCGTCCGGCAAGGTTCAACGTGAACCCCAAGGTGGCGTGGGCCCAGGCATTGCTGGGTTCCAGAGCTACGGCTCGCTCACCTAGGGCGATCGCCTGCTCGTAGTTCCCTTTGTTGGAATTAAGGCGGGCCAATAACGTGAGCGCATTGATGTCCGGCCG
>VRUH01000118.1:0-316 GCA_019456185.1 Candidatus Glassbacteria bacterium
CGTCCTTCGTCCAGTTCCACCAACACTTCCGGAGGCGCCCCCCCGCGCACCTGCACCGCCGCCACTCCCGCCAGCGCCAGCAGGGCAGGCTCGATCTCCTCCTCGGCCAACTGCCGCAGGACGCTCAGAAGCTGTTCTCCCTCCAGCGCCAGGCGCACGATCGGCTCGTCCTCCGGCGAGAACCGCAGGATTTGCGAGGGTTCCACCCCATCCACCGGGGTGATCCGGTCCAGTTTTTCCCGCACTTCCAGGGCGGCCAGAGCCATGGAGGTATCCCACTGGTACTCCAGCACGATTTCCGACAGGCCCGGCCGGG
>VRUH01000118.1:328-2943 GCA_019456185.1 Candidatus Glassbacteria bacterium
AGTTCCACCAGACCGGAGGCGACACTGAGCTGGGCTTCCAGGGGAGCGGTCACGAATTGCTCGACCTCCCCCGGGGCGCTGCCCGGGTAGGCCGTACGCACCGTCAGGGTGGGATGGGAAAAACGGGGCAGCAGCGCCACTTCCAGCCGTTGATACGCCACCGCGCCGAAGATCAGCACCCCCAGGGAGATCATGGTCACCGCCACCGGACGGCGAATGGCCAGGCGGAACAGGGAGGGGGCGCCGTCGGCGGGGATGGACGGTCCGGACTCGGACGGGGAGGGGGTGGCTGGAGGGCGCATCAAAATCCGCTACGGGGGTATTGGGAATTCATCCGGAATCCGAGGGGAGGGCGGCATGGCTCTTTCTCCTCGAACAGCATGCTTGAGTCCCATGGGAGTGCGTCTGCTCCCAGTGTACCAGACCCGGGTAAAATTTCCGCCGCCCGTTGAAGCCAATTGGTCGAAGGGGAATGCTCCCGCGTCAGCAGTTTTTGAGGCGGGTTTTGCACCATTTACCCTGATTCGATTGGCAGGCCTGACTCCAAACCCGGCATTGTTTGGCATGGTGAATACTCAAATCGGCAAGAAACCGGTCCATTTCTTCTTCAAAGGAATTGGGATCGAATTCGAGCACCCGTTTGAATTCCCGGATGGCCCGTTGGTATTGCTTGAGGCCATTGTAGGCCTTACCCCGGTTGAGGTAGGCACGGGTATTGTTGGGATCGAGCTCGAGAACACGGTTTAAATCCTGGAGGGCCCGCTTGTATTGCTTTAGGCCAATGTAAGCATTGCCTCGATTGATGTAGGCGCGGTGATTGTTGGGATCGAGTTCGATGGCCCGGTTCAGGTCCTGGAGGGCCCGTTGGTATTGCTTGAGGCCATTGTAGGCCAAACCACGGTTATGGTAGGCAAGGGCGAAATTGGGATCGAGTTCGATGGCCCTGTTCAGGTCGTGAAGGGCCCGCTGGTATTGGTAATCGTTTATATGGAAAATTCCCCGTTCGAGGTAGGCGTGGGGGTCATTGGGATCGAGCTCTAGGGCCCGCTCGAATTTCTTGAGGGCCCGCTGGTTTTTATCGAGGTCCGCCTGGTCAAATTTCATCAAGAAGCGTGGTAGATCCGAACTTGTATCGAGTTCGAGGGCCCGCTCCAAGTCCTGGGTGCCCCGACGATTATCCTCCAGTTTACTGATGCCAAGAAACCGGTTGAGGTTGGCAGGGTCAAAATTGGGATCGAGTTCGATGGCCCGGTCGTAATCCTGGAGGGCTCGCTTGTATTGCTCGAGCTGTTCGTAGGTCATACCCCGACTGAAGTAGGCAAACGCCATATTGGGATTGAGCTCGATGACCCGGTCGAATTCCTGGAGGGCTCGCTTGTATTGCTCGAGGTGATTGTAGGCAAGACCCCGGTTGTGGTAGGCGAGGGGGTTATTCGGATTAAGCTCGAGGCCCCGGCCGTAGTCCCGGATGGCCTGTTTGTATCGCTTTAGCTCATGGTAAGCATCGCCTCGATAGAGGTAGGCCAGGGTATAATTGGGATCGATTTCGATGGCCCGGTCAAAGTCCCGGATGGCCCGTTGGTATTTTTTTTGTTCATGCAGTTCGAGTCCACGCAGATAGTACACCGTGGGATCGCCGGGTTCCAGCGTCTGGCATCCTTGCGATATGACGGCAAGCACGGATAAAAGAAGGATGATGGTTTTCAATTTCATCCGATATCTCCCAGATGTAACTGCCGGGAACCATCCGCAATGTTCACCCCTCCATACCACGAATCAAGTAAACAATTCCCAGACCCGGCCCGTTATCCCTTGGCCTTTTACCATAAAAGTTCGCGGAGCGGGTCAGGACGGCAATGGCGCCGCAACCGGTACGAGTTCTTCTTCCAATCCGGCGATCACGCCGCGCATCACTTCACCCGCGGAGTCGTTCAGCACCAGGGTGGCATGGGCGTCGTGGGGTGTATCCTGCCGGTTGAGGATCACCAGGGGCGCACCGCCCTGGATCGCGCGCAGGGGGAACTCCGCCGCCGGGTAGACCACCAGGGAGGAACCGATCACCAGGAACAGGTCGCATTTCCCGGTCTCTTCGGCCGCCCGCTCCAGGCTTTCCGGCGTGAGCATCTGCCCGAAGGAGATGGTGGCCGGCTTCATCAATCCCCCACACTCAGGGCAGGGGGGCGCATCCCCCTCCCCGGAAACCAGGGGCTGGAAAGCCGTGCGGTCCACCCGGTGCCCACAGGACAGGCAGGAGACGAACATGGTGGTTCCGTGCAATTCGATTACCTTTTCCGGCGAGGTGCCGGCGGCCTGGTGCAATCCGTCCACATTCTGGGTGATGACCGCGCCCAGCTTGCCCATCTTTTCCAGGGTCACCACGGCCTGGTGGGCCTCGTTGGGGCGGGCCATCAGAATCTGGTTGTACATGGCCGTGCTGCGCTGCCAATAGCGGCGCCGGGATTCTTCGGTGGCCAGAAAGCGGTCGATATGAAAATCGCTGGGATCGAATTTCTCCCAAACGCCGCCCGGACCCCGGAAGTCGGGGATTCCCGATTCCGTGCTGATTCCGGCGCCGCTGAACACGACGATTCGTTGCGCGCCGCGAACCAGTTCCA
>VRUH01000119.1 GCA_019456185.1 Candidatus Glassbacteria bacterium
TATGTGTACTGCGTACTTGCTGTCAAGCCCGTGTCGGTATAGCTAGTCGATGTCTGCCATCCGCTGTCTGTACCGCCTGGGTTTCCGGTAACTTCGTCGAAGTAGTACTGAACCGGACCCGATGCATCAGTGCCTGTTGTCGCCGTCATGCTGATAGCAGTATCGCTGACAGCAGCCGGAGCACTTGAGAACGTAGCAGGGTCAGGTGTTGGAGGATCTGTGTCAGGTACACCACCACCGATGCCCATGGCCGCACGAACAGCATCTTGCACCGTCAAAAGGGTCGCTGCTGATAGCTGCGCTTCGAATACATGCGTATCACCGATCAGCCCGTTGTAGGTCGACCAACCATCGGGGTTATTGCGGCCGAGGTTGATGTAACCGGCGAAGCCCCTGTTACTGGCTTGTGCGTACAACGCGGTGTAAGGCTGGCCGCCTGTATTGCCGTTTCCTGTTCCCATCGATACCGCCACCGGATCATTTTCACCGCGCCAGAAGACCTCGAATGCGGGGTTGGCGGTGCTTGCGACGGTAAGGCTCAACACGCCTGGTTCTTCGGGTATAACGCCGCCCGTCCAAGTGTGGTTGGCTCCGCTAGCACCGCTGACCTTGACTGTGACCTGTCCGCTTACGTTATTGATACCCAAGCACAACTGATCGTAGAAAATATCCACAACCAAGCACCAATTGCCATTGGCATACCGTTCGGGCTTGACCGCAGTGACAATGGTCGCACCACTGATCGGGATGCTGGTACCAGCAGCATGCTCGCCGAGGTCGCTTACCATCGCGTCATATGTGGCGTATTTATTCGAATACCATTTTTCTCCGCCCAACGCGACGACCGTCGGAGCTCCACCTCGCTTTGTGAAGCCGTCCCATGTAAGCACGGGATTACCGACGGCAGGCAGGTTATCGTGGTCCACAGAGAATAACACGGCGATGTCCGAGCTGGTCGTGCCGGATACCGGCGCCGAGGCCGTGCCGACGTTGCCCAGGCCGTCCTGCATCATTACCGTGTAGGTGTATTGCGTGCTGGTCGACAGGCCTTCGTCTTTGTAGGTCGGGCTGGACTGCCAGCCGCTGTTGCTGCCGCCCGGGGCGCCGCTCGTCTCGGTGAAGTAGTATTCGACCGGCCCGTTCACATCCGTGCCCACAACCGCCGTCATCGTCAAGGACACGGCAATAGTGGGATAAGGCGCCACGTCAAACTGCGCCGGATTCGGCGTCGGCGCCTGGTCGTCGATCTCATTTGTCGTGCTGGCGCTTTCGACCCCCGACCAGCCGGTGGTGTTGCCATAGATGTCGCGCATCTGCACCCGGTAGGAATAACTCGTGCTGAGCGTCAACGGAAAGTCCGAGTAGGTCGCGCTGCTTTGCCAGCCGCTGTCTGTGCCGCCGGGAGTGCCGCTCGTCTCCTCGAAGTAATACTCGATGTAGCCGTTGGCGTCCGTGCCTGTGGTTGCCGTCATCGAGATGGTGTAGCCGTTTACCCCTGCCGGATTGATGGCAAACGTCGCCGGGTCAGGCGTAGGCGCCGTGTTGTCGGTCATCATCGTCTCGATAAGCGTGGTCACGCCAGGCTCGCCAGAGCCGCCCTGGATCCATCGGTAAGTTCGCAGGGTAAGGGTATCTTCTCCATCCGTGTCGAAAATAGCGAAGCACCTCGTTTTCTCAGAGTATATGTGGTACTCGCCGGGTAGGCCGGGATCCCTGGGAATCAACCCAAACGCACCGATAACCAAATGGTGGATACCTTCCTTGATGTTGTTTTGGTAGAAGTGGTCGTGGGCGGACAGCACGAAGTTAACGCCGTTGGGCTCGAAGAGCTGAGTAGTCATGTTAAACATGTTCCCGTCCGAGCCGTGGAGGCCGTAGGAAATGGCCGGGTTGTGGAAGGTGACGATCTTGAATTTCGCGTTGGAGGCCGCCAGGTCGGCGGCGGCGAAGTTCCACTGGGCGCTGCCTTCGTTGATGGCGACATAGTTATTGAGCACCAGGATGTGTACATCGCCATAATCGTAGGAGAAGTATCCGTTGCCGCCTTCGCCGTCGGTCCCGCTGGGCGATTCGGTGAAAGCCCGGGTGTTTGTGTTCCAGCCCTCGTGGTTGCCTGTGGCGTTGACAAAGGGCACGGTGGCGTTCAGGGTGGCCTGATTGGGCACGAACCACTCGTTTGCCCAGGAATCGTAGCTGGAAGTGTTACACAAGTCGCCGGCGTAGATCATCATATTCGGGTTCTTCAAAGCCGCTTGTGCGGCGATTAGGTCGTGGCCGTTTATGTCGCTTCGGCAGTCGGCGGCAAAACCAAAGTGTGCGGGCGTACCCGGCGCCGGCGCGGTGGTGAAGGTGTAATTGACGCTGACCGATGTGCCATGGGTAACCTGGTAGTTGTACACGGTGTTCGGCTGCAGGCCGGTGAGCCTGACGTTGTGAACGTAGGTGCCGTTGGTCGTATCGTCGATGCTTTCCGTGACGGCCGCGCTTCCGTAGCCCGTTGTCAGCCCAAATTCGACCGTTGCATCCGCCGTAGTGTCCGCCTCCAGACATGCGTAGACGCTGGTCTGGGTTACGCCGGCAAGCCATGGCGTATCCTTTACCGCATCTGCGAAACCCACAGATGCGGCCAATGCGACTAGCAGGAGGGCGCAACAGATCATCAGCGACAACTGTCGCCCGCCCGGCTGTTTCGTGTTCGACTTAGTTGATTTCTTGTTCATGTCCGTCATTGATAGACTTCCTGCTACTGCAGGTAAATAAACTTTCTTCATGATTTCTTGCTCCAAATAAATTTCTCATTTTCCCTTAAACCTCTCAATTCTTTATCAGATTTTATTCCAAACAAAGAAGGAGAC
>VRUH01000120.1:0-305 GCA_019456185.1 Candidatus Glassbacteria bacterium
GAGTATGCCCTGATTGCCGAATACGCCGGCCTGGACGTCGCCCATATGCACCCGCACCAGTTCAGGCGCGTCTTCGCCGTCGAGAACCTTCGAGATGGCGTCGACATGTTTACGCTGATGGCCGTAGGCGGCTGGCGGAATGAGAGCATGCTCGGCCGCTACGCCCGGATTGGCGTGCAGCGAGACGCGGTGGACCGGATGCGGGTCCGGTCGCTTGCGGGAAGGATTGCGGCGGCGTAGCCGGCGATCCTGTAGACAGGTCCGCGCCTGTAGACACGTGCGCCGGGCCCAGTGGCTGTATACAG
>VRUH01000120.1:315-2820 GCA_019456185.1 Candidatus Glassbacteria bacterium
TCGAGGTCCCTCAACCCGCAGTGAATCCGGCCCCAGCTTTACATAAGTTTTATAGTGTGACGCTTCCCGCAATACGGGGATCCGGATCCGGACGTCCAGATTACGGATTCCGGCGGATGAGCAGCTGCAAAACGCACGGATTTCGTAATCGATCGGCACGGTTTTCGTAAGCCGAAAATGCCGGGTGCTCGGCGTTTTTAGTGACCGAGCTTTTTACTCTTCCGCTGGCTGAGAGCGGAAGCCGCGGCAGACTTCTGTTTTTTGGTTGACCTAGGGTTGCGAAGGACTCTAGCAGCGGCACTGGCAGCCTTCTTACGGGTCATCTTTTTGTGGGCCATAACTAATCAACTCCTTGCGCTCGGGACCGTTGGGATTTTGATCGGTTTCAGGAAGTCGGTTTTCCCGTTGGCGAAGTGCGCGAAATAGTAGTCGGGTAGATCCATGAACCGCCGCGCCGTCTCCGGACCCACGAAGTCAGCCAAATAGCTGATGTCATTCGGGCTGAAATGCCGGAATATGAAGACGTGATCGCTCAGGCTGAAAAAGTTTTTACTGAGCATCGCGATTCGACGCGTTATCAGAGTGATCCCGACGCCGCGATTCCGGCCCCGCAGGATCGCCCGCATCGCGGGGTCGCCGACTTTCCCACGCTCCGGGACGTACATCTCCGCCTCTTCGCCGAATAGGCTCATATTGCCGCGCTTCATCGCCCGATCTGCCATCGCATCAAACATCGCGCCTTCCTGATTCGGGGGCGGCACCACTCGCTCCAGGACGCCTTCTTCTTCGATGTCGGCGAACTGGTCCAGGGGATCGAGCACGCCGACCGGATTTGTTTCGCTGCTCATCGTCATCATCAGGCTCTTTGCGAAGACCGTTTTTCCCGTTCCGGTCATGCCGCAGATCGTGATCCGGTTCGACGTTTTGACCTCAACGCCCAAGGCCGTAATCCCCGTATCGATGCTCAGCGGCCGCCGGCTCAGGATCGTTCAAAATCTCCACAACCTTGGCCACGGCGTCGCGCATCCAGTTTCGGGCATCTGCCGAGTTGTCAACATCCTCCGCGATCAAATCCCCAAAGCCCGCGAGCATCGGAATCAGCGTCTGAATCATCGCGTAGTCGCCCTCGAAAACCTCACTCGGTAGGGAGGATATTTGCGATACCATCTCCTGAATAGCTTTCGCCTCCCGGCTCTTCGGCTGATACGGTGCTTGTGATTGGCTCATCGGGGCCTCTTTCTATACGTTGCTCTTTGCGATGATCTTCCGATTCATCTTCCGATGATTCCTTTCGCTCGGAATTCAATCTCATAACAGCGACCGTCTTGTTACCGACGACGCCGAGCGTTGTCACGACGGCCACCGTCAAGGGATTCTGAATCGAAATGAGCGGGGCCCAGGCTTCCGCCAGCGTCTCGATTTCGGCATCGTTAAATGCGGCCTCGTGCGAGACACGTTTTTCCGTCATATATTCGACGCCGTAAACGATTGGGACGTTCACCGTTCGCAGCGCATGCTTGACGATAGCTTTTGAGGCTCTGTGCCTCTGCTCCGGTGTCAGCGGCGTCGGTCCAGCAGCCTCTCCTGGACTTATTCCGTCCATTATCTCGGATGGTTCCACGTCCGGAATATCGCCCTGGTGGTCAACCGTAACCGTGATCTCGCCGTCAACCGGCGCGGTCGGTTCGGTTTCGTCATTCATTTCCGAACCTCTTTTTCAGCGCCGTGCCAAGCGCGAATGAGGATGCTTTTTCACTCTCACTTCCCGCCTGTGATTCGACCGGCTCAGGTTCCGGTAATTTCGCAGACGCGCGCTCTCCGCCAGCCTTTTTTATGACCGTTGCCTTCCGCTCTTTCTCTGTGGGTTTATCATCGTCGCGCCCCTGAAATCTTCCGATCTCTGACTGGGGAATCCTCCAGGTGCTCCCTTTGAATAGCTGGCCTCCCTTTATCGTGCCGTTCATCACGAGAGTCCGGATCCGGCGCTCCGAGTAGTTGGTCCGGCCCGCGAACTCTCGTATCGTCAGCAATTTTCCGGAATGTGATCTGCCCATCCCTCACCCCCAGTCCACGCGCCTTTCATCTATCAATCGCGATGGAGCTATCTGCACTTTTCGCGTTTTTTCCATGATTGTAATCTGCACTTTTACACGAAAACGTGTACCTGAATTTCGCCCTGTTAGGGTCGGCCAACATAGCACGATATGGGCCTTGTATGTTGACCATTTCGGCCGTAAATATGCGGAGCCGGCGAGATGCCGGGTCTACCCTAGCCGAGAGGTTCGACTCATGAATCCAGCGTTGTTGCAGCTGCTCATCACAATCGCAGTCGTCGTCACCGCCATCGTAGTGGAGCGGCGATTCATACGGGGCCGCATCTAAGCTCCCGCCTGATCGCTCCTGGTCGGCCGGCGGCTGGTCCGGCGCACGGATCGCTCCGTGCGCCGGATTCGACGCTAGCAAGGGGTAACCAATGCAGTATTTAGGCCCGAAAACCGTTCAAAC
>VRUH01000121.1 GCA_019456185.1 Candidatus Glassbacteria bacterium
CTGCTCCCCCATGCCGTGGATCACGGCAATCGCTAGTCTTTTGGCCATCGGAATGCTCCTTTCGCGTGTCGGGAGATCCTGGTTCCGCGGACTATGTCAGCCGCGCTCGCTCAAGCGTTGCCGGTCCGGATGACGTGCTTTTCGAAATTCTGGACGAATTCGTCGGCGGTGCCCCGGCCCTGGGACGTGTTGTAATATTGCTTCCAGTAGTCGCCCATGGCGCGGATGTCGCCGGGATCGGGAAGCGGATGCGGGACGCGGAGGTAGTGCACCCGGCACATGGCGGTGGCGTAGGCGAGGTTCCAGACAAGCTGATCGAGGCGGTCCTGCCCCGGGGCGAGGAACGCGGACACGCGCCCGCTCGGTTCCGCCCGAAAGGCCAGGTAGTTCTCCCAGATGTCGTCATGGGTGGCGGGCTCCATCTGGTAGACGCCGCGCGCCGGGCCGTCGTTGAGCTGGCGCAGATAACGGAGGTTGCTTTCCTGAATCGCGGTGCCGAGGACCAGGTCCTCCGCCGCCCGGTTGTGGGCGCCGATGGCCTCCAGCGTCGGCCTGACGATGTTGGTACGGAACTGTGGGATGTCGAGCATGGTTACCTCCGCCTAACAAGGGCGGCCGGGGCGGATTGCCGGAGGTATTGTCGGTGGCGTGGCGATCAGTTGCCGCTGCCGGCCTAGCCGCTGCCGCTGCCGGCCTAGCCGCCGCCAGCACCGCCTTTGGCTCCCGGGACACTTCCGGCACCGCCACCACTCTTTTGAATACCTTTCGAAATCACGTAGCTGCCGCCGCTGATGCCGAGAAGCGCCCACACGCCCTGCGGAACGTCGGGAAATTTAACTGCTTCTCCGTGGACGGTGATGAGGAAGAAACTCAGCGCGATGACAAACGTGAAAATCAGGAATTGAAACCGCGACAGGCTTGCCTGGCCGTTTTCCTCGCTGATGAGAAAGGTAAGGTCGATCTCGTTCGTCACGATCTTCCACAACACGACTAACCCGAGCAGTCCGACAAAAACGACGATCATCCACCCGGCTACCAAAGTGAGTGTTTGCATGACCTAGATGCCTCCCCCTCGCGTCGTCACCCGTCAGGCGACGGCGTTCCCTTGAAAAACCTAAGGTACGACTTTCCTCCGAGGTAGACGGCCTGACTGCCGCCCAACAGAACCAACAGTTCCGCCGGAACCTCGGGCAGTTTGGGCGCGGCTGCGTCGAACATCTCGGGCACCGAGGCCAGGTAAGCCCCGGCTCCGACGAGCGTGAATAGCAGCAGCTGAATCCGCGACGGGCTGAGCCCTCTGTGTTCCTTGTCTTGGACCTTGTCCTGGAGCAACCCTGCCGTGTTGATCCCCCTGGTCAGCATCTTGTATCCGACGACCAACGCAAGCCCGCCGAGCAGGAACCAAACCTCGAACTCTACGAATGCGGTGAGTTGCTCCATGCCATTCCTCCAAATCGGTGTCACACGGGATGCTTGCTGTAATTTATCACTGCCCCGCCGTCAGAGCGGCTTCCCAGGCATCGAGAGCTTCGTCACTTCTCCCGCTAAGTACGGCTCTCATTTTCAGCAACTGTCTAGCCGCATCCCCCTTGATAAACCGAAGCTTATTGGGATCGCGCAATTGAACGAGTTGATCGGCCTTCCTATCGGCAACCGGCGGTTTTTTGCTGGAAGAAATTCTTATCGATCGACACTTTCGAAGAGGTCATGCCCGCCGAAACCACTCCGAGGATAGCTTTGGTTGATGCAGCGCCGACAAGCGTGATCGCCAAGTCAACCCCGATCGTCGCAATGTCTATTGCGGAATCCAACTGCGCCTTGCTGACGGCGAACTGCTTTATGAATTCAATATAATGGATGTTGATCAGCACCAATCTTCCGGTGATAAATCTGTCCCGGCCTTTTTTCCGCTGTTCGTCTGTCTTGGCGGATTTTTCGAATTCAGCGTAGTACTCCGCAATGCTACCTGAACGGCTGAATACCGTCTCAAGTTCCTGAATGTCCTTGTCAATATCGAATGACTGCTTCGGAGCACCCGGATTCGTAAACGTGCCGCAAGACGACAATGTCGCCGCTAGCAAGCTTATGGCAGTGAAACGACGGCCGTGGTGGAAAATACGGACGAACGCACCCGGTTCGAGCGGCCCGGTATCGTGCATGATTCCCCCCTTCCGACATTTCCCGTTGCGGGCCTGCCGGTTGCCGCAACTATGGCACGAGCCTACCCATTCGACAACCAGTAAAAGCATTTCTGCATTATATTACAAATCTCTAATGGTAAATGGTCGCGGGCCGCGCGCCGCCGCGCCCCTAACCGGACCGGCCCGGAGGGAGCGCGGCCACGGGGCGCCGGTGCCGGGACGCGAGGCCCCTGGTTGCGCGCCGGCCGTTTGGCGTATAAGACCAAGGAGCCATGCCCGACGGACGCGAACCCACCACGGTCAAGGTCCTCGGCTCCCTCGGCGAGGTGCCGGCGGCGCAGTGGGATGCCTGCGCCGGCGCCGACGACCCGTTCCTCAGCCACGCCTTCCTGAGCGCCCTGGAGGACAGCGGATCGGCCTCGGCCCGCTCCGGCTGGCTGCCCCGGCACCTGGTGGTCGAGGACGGCGCCGGGGCGGTGATTGCGGCGGCGCCGCTGTACTTGAAAAGCCACTCCTACGGCGAGTACGTGTTCGACTGGTCCTGGGCCGACGCCTACGAGCGCGCCGGCGGCCGGTATTACCCAAAACTGCAGTCCGCGGTGCCGTTCACGCCGGTCACCGGGCGGCGCCTGCTGGTGCGCCCCGGCGCCGACGCGGAGACGGAGTCCGAG
>VRUH01000122.1 GCA_019456185.1 Candidatus Glassbacteria bacterium
ACCAAGAACAAGAGAAAACTCCGGAGCAGTTAGAATTGTTTTAAGATGCCCCGCCTTGTAGGCGGGGTAATTCACTAACCCACACCTTAATAAAGATAAATTTCTAATATTATTGGTAAGCGTTGGTCGTATAATGGCCTTCCAATTACCGCTGACTCTGTGGATACTGCCCGCTTTTCCCTTGTCTTCAGCCGCCAGACAGCTTTTCTCTTTACTGCCGCCGCAATATCAAACAACCGCCTGCACGATTACCGCCACGAACAGTCCGCCGAGCACGGCACAGGCTGCCGCATAGACCGCCCTCAACGCAGCAGGCGCGACGCCAGCCGGTGGCAGTATTCCTCGATAGCCGTGTAACCCGACTGCATTATGCGCGTGTGGTCCGAGCTGTCGGCCGGGTTCAGGCCGTTGATGCGCTCCCACGAGTCGGCCATCCCGTCGCGGTCGGAGTCGGTTGGGGATTGCGCTGCGGCCAGGCCGGCCATCAGGTCATCCGGCTCCCGCTTTCCCCAGTCGCCGGAGCGGGAGCGGACCTCGGCCACGGTGCGTCTGGTCAGGACGTCGCGTGGAAAACAGCCCGCCCGTTCGAGCACCAGGTGGTAGGCGTCGCGCGAGGGCTGGGTGGTCACCGGCGGAGTAGCGAACTCCGCTCGCGAGCGGACCCCGAGCGGGCAGTAGTGGCTGAAGCTGGCGGAGATATTTGTCAGCGCCCAGGGGTCGTTCACCAGCCCCACACCGTCCACGTAGTTATCGCGCAGGAAATACAGGGCGCTGTCGGCGAAACAGAACGGGTGGATCGTCTTGCTGGACGGCCCGCGTTTGTAGTAGTTGCCGATGATATTAAAGCCGAGCTTGTTGGGCGGGTTGTCGTGCAGGAACCCGTCACGGGCGTTATACACCACGTTGTTGCGCACATCCGAGGGTCCGTTGGCGACCGCCGGGTGACGGCGGCTGTTGTTGGCGAACAGGTTATGGTGCACCGAGATCGGGCCGCCGTCAGGACCGCAGAGCAGCCCGTAGTTGTGCCGTCCCTTGTAGTGTCCCTCGACACAGGCTTCCTCGATACTGCACCATTGCACCGTGCTGTGGCGGGCCTGGTAGAAGCCGATATTCTCGTCCGTGCTCCAGGCCACGGAGATGTGGTCCAGGATGCAGCGGTCGACCATGTTGAACTGGACCGCGTCCTGGTCGCTGCCGTCGCCGGTGGAAAGCTGCACCGGCCGCACGCGCAGGAAGCGCACCACGATATCGCCCAGCCTGCCGCTGTCGGCCGATTCGGCGGCGAACTTGCCCCGGATCGTGATCCCGGCGCCTGGCGCGGTCTGGCCCATGATCGTGATCCTGCCGTGCTCGATTGTTACGGGAGCGTCGATCATTCCGCTGGTGTCGAACACGACGATCCGCGCTCCGCGCGCGCTGCAGGCTTCCTGGAAACTTCCCGGTCCGTCAGGCTTGAGATTGGTGACATGGATCACCTGTCCTCCGCGGCCTCCGGGAGTGTACGCACCCCAGCCCTCGGCGCCCGGAAAGGCGGGGATCGAGTCGAGTGCGGCTGACAGGGATTGAGCGGCCAGCGCAAGTGCAAAAACGCAAAGCAGGTGCATGGAAGCGGCGGCAGGTTTCATCGGGCGGACTCCGGCGGCTAGAGTTAATCAGCAGGGGATAATAATTATCACAGTTCGGCCAGCAGGCCCAGCAGGTCGTTAATGTCCACGGTCCCGTCGTAGTCCACATCGGCGGCCCACGGATCGCCCCCGCCGAGACGCAGCGAGAGCAGCAGCTTGATCAGGTCGAAAATGTCCCGGTCCCCGTCGGAGTCCAGATCCCCTTTGGCGGGCAGCCCATCCACCCGGCCGATCAGGTTGGCGGCCAGTAGATTGGCGTATTCCTCCACAGCCGTATAGCCGGACTCCATCACGGTGGCGTGGTCCGAGCCGTCGGCCGGGTTCAGGCCGTTAACGCGCTCCCAGGCGTCGGCCATCCCGTCACGGTCCCCGTCAACCACCGGGGCGCCCCAGACCATGCCGATCATCAGATCCTCCGGCTCATTACGGCCCCAGAATCCGGTCCTGGTCCGGACCTCGTTCACTGTCCGGCGGCTGACCGTATCGCGGGGAAAACAGCCGGCGCGGGTCAGCACCAGTTCGTAGGCCTCCAACGGGTCATGGGTGGTCACGGGCGGCACCTCCGCGGGCAGCTCTGCTTTTATTCCGCGGTCCGCGTAGGCAGCCAGCCCCCGAAGACTGTCTTTCTCGGCCCAGGGGTCCTGGATCATGCCGGTGAAAGCAGGATCGACGATATAGTTGTCTTTCAGGTAATAGGATGCCCCGGCCCAGAAATTGAACGGGTAGATATTCGGTTCGCTGGGTCCGGTTTTCCAGTAGTTGCCGACAATGTTGAACGTCTCGTTGTTGGGGGCGTTGTCGTGGAGGAAGCCGTCGCGGAAATTGTAGATCACATTATTGCGCACGTCGCTCGGGCCGTTGGCCACCGCCGGTGTGCGCCGGCGGTGATGGGCGAACAGGTTATGGTGGATACTGATCGGAGCGCCGTCGGGGCCGCTGATCATTCCGTAGTTGTGCGGTCCCTCGGTATGGCCCTCCAGGTCGCTTTCCTCGATCGTGCACCACTGGACCGAGACGTATTTGGTGGAGTAGATATCGACGGTCTCGTCGCTGGCCCA
>VRUH01000123.1 GCA_019456185.1 Candidatus Glassbacteria bacterium
GTCTTTCCCGCCGTGAAGCGGCGGAGCGGCAAAGCCGCGGAGCCGCGGAAGCGGGGGCGGGCAGCACACGGCAAGGGAGGGCCCGTCGCCCAGGGCTCGTGGGCCGTGGCCATGCCAAACGCTTTGGGTGTGGTGGGTGGGTGGAAAGAGAGATGGCCACGGCCCTCGAACCTGGGCTGCGCAGGGGCAAGGGTGGCCACCTGGTGGACCAGTCCGCGAGCAGAGGTTGGCCGAGTTGCCGGCGATAACGAAAGCCCCGAAGGGCGTCGAGACTTGGCAGCCAAGGGACACAACCGACTAGGGCGTGTCGCGCCGCTGTCCGCCGGCAACGAGGCCAGCCGATGCGAGAGTGCTGGTCGACCAGGTGGCCACCCGCCGCCCCAAGCCCGGGCCCGACCGCCGCCGTGTGCTGCCCGCCCCCGCTTCCGCGGCTCCGCGGCTTTGCCGCTCCGCCGCTTCACGGCGGGAAAGACAGCTCGGCCCGGCCGAGTCCGCCAGTGTGCGACGTCGCACACCGCCGGCGGCGCGCCGGGGGAGCCTTTGGGCTGGTCTGGGATCAGCGCTGTTTGTGGGGGCAGTGTGGTTGCATGATGTGTGCTCGCGTGTCGATCACCGGTGCATCGAGTCTCGGGCCTGGTCTCGATGGAGAGTCGCCGGTAGCGGGTGCCAGCCGGCGGGTTGAGAGGCCGCTGCCCGGTCTGGATCCCGGCCGCTTCACCTCCGTACATTGTTTTGCGGGACAAGTGATGGCGGCAATTTTCTTGCCAGGGATGGCAAGAAAATGGGGCAACGGTTCCGACATGCCATACACGAAATCCGCTGCCCCTGGGCGCCTTGGAAGAGGTTCCCTGATGGGCGCCCCAGGCCTGCAAGAGCCTGTCTCAAGTAACGGTGGCGGTTTGCTCTCCGACGGCTGTTCCAAGCACTCCATCGGCGGTGAAGAGTATGGCGTTATAAAAATAATCGTCAGGGACGAGCGGGCTGTCTAAAAATGATGCGCTGAGAAAGGCGGTTTCGACGCGTAGGATTTTGATGCAGTTGGAGAGCGCCGGCGTGAATGCTGTGGTGAGGTCGCGAAAAATTAGCACGCCCCAGTTTTCGTTGGGGATGGTGACACTGAAATCGACTTGGATGGAGCGGACGCCAGCTGTCAGTGCGAGGATGGGTACGGTGGCGAGGGTGCCCACTTGTCCGTGGCCGGAGTCTTTGGTTGGTGCGAGGAAGTTGCGCCACAATCTTTGGTTAAAGCGCATGTAGGCGTTGAAGCCTGAGGCTGTGATTTGTTCGGCTTGGGCGTCCCAGGAGGTTTGGGAGGCGGCGGAGACGTTTGTCCAATATTGCGAGAGGAAACCGAACATGCTTCTCATGCCTGTTTGCAGGCCGGATTTGGGATTGGCTGGGGTGACCAATTCTCTGGCATACGGTCGGCCTTTCCATGTCGCAAAGGTGATTGTCTTCGCTAGGCTGCCCGAGGCGGCGAGTGAAAACATGGGTCCGCTTACTTTGACCATTTTTCGTGCTCCTTTTTGGAAGTTTTGTTTCCGTCGATTCTTGATTTGCTAGTAGTTGACATTCACGATATTGACTCCGCCGGCGGCCGTCCAGTCTCCAAAGGGCGGCAGGACCGGGATGTATCTCCAAAACCAAGTGAAGACCGGGAAATCTGGATTGTGCGGCCGAGCGCCTCCGGCGCCTGCCATGGCTTCTCCTTCGACATAGAGTCGACCGAAACTAATGTCTTGGCCTGAGTCGGTGCTCCACCTGAAGACCCACCACATTCCTTCGAAGGGAAAGATCCCTGGTGGGTGAGAGTTCCATTGCCAACCATCGATCACCGGGAAGGCGGGTAGCAGATTCACGCATCCGGAGCCCCGGAAATTCCAGGCGGCGCGGCGGCGGTTTCGGAGGTTCAGGGCGTAGGTAAGGGCGATTGCCTGTGTTTGGAATGGGCCTGGGTCGTCGGGAATTTTGACGCCTTTTTTACAGACTGGTGGTGGCTGGCCGGGTCGACGCCGGCCGGAGAATTTGTGGGTCATTCAGGGGCCTACGTCGGGCATCTTGAGTGGGATGCCGCTGGCTGCTTCGACGGCTCGGGCGATTTGTAGGTTTTTTTTGTGGATGGTAAAGGTCCACAAGTTGTAGCCGGTGATGCCCAGCGAGAGTTTTTTGACGGCTCTTTCCCAGTCGGCTTTTTCTCTTTGGGTCAGGATGCCCCAAGCGATTCCGGCGCAGCGAAAGAGATGGCGATTTCGGATCTGGCCGAGGCTTGCGACGCATTTCGGTGGAGCCTTGGCGTAGATGACCGATTTTTTGCGGCGTGAGTTGTAGACGGTCAGTGGTCCAATGTCGCCCCAATGTCGGATGCCGAGAAATCGGATTTTCGGGTTGGGGATGTCGGCGAACCATTTGCCTTGCTTGGACATCTGCGCGGCCATTGCGTCGCGTGTGGTTTCGGTGTTGGTTGGCATTATGCTTGGTCTATTGGGAGTTGGGCGCTGCGAGGTCGGAGTCGTTGTCCGCGTTGACGAAAAGGTTTTGGCTGAAGCCGTCGCGGTGGGCTATGATTTTTGGTGCCGTGCGACGGAAGATTGTGTGGTCGGCGGTGATGGCTGGGAGGTCCCATATTTTGGCGAGCAGGCGCTCCGTGTCCGGTGGTTGGGGAAACATTTTCG
>VRUH01000124.1 GCA_019456185.1 Candidatus Glassbacteria bacterium
GGCATGAACGTGGAGGAAAAGGAGGACATGTGCCGCTTCATCCTCGACGTGAACGACGAGTTCGGCACCACGATCGTATTGATCGAGCACGATATGGGGGTGGTGATGGATATTTCCTCCCATGTGGTTGTGCTGGACTACGGCCAGAAAATCGCCGATGGCACGCCGGACGAGGTGCGCGCCAACCAGGATGTGATCGATGCCTACCTGGGGGTCAGCCATGATTGAGATCGAAACGATGCCCCCGGCGAGCACAAGAAGGAGTCTTAAAAATGAAACTTCGAGTCGAATCCGACCCTGCGAGACGGATTCCTTCGGAATCCTCCTCCCTTCGACTCCGCTCAGGACAGGCAGGGAATCGGGCTCTATCAGCCGCGTTGCTGAGGAGCGCGCAATGCGCGCGTCTCGAAGCACGTGGCGGTCAGAAATTATTGAGACCGCATTAAACCAAACGAGTTGACGATGGATTTGCTGTACGCCTTTTTTGTTCAACCTTTCGTGGAGATGGCCGATTCCCCGGTATTCCTGGCGGAGGTCGTCATCGGGGGATTGCTCACGGGCGTGATGTACTCCCTGGTGGCGCTGGGATTCGTGCTCATTTTCAAGGCGTCCGGGGTGTTCAACTTCGCCCAGGGGGCGATGGTGCTCTTTGCCGCCCTGACCCTGGTGGGATTGATGGAACGCGGCGTTCCCGTGCTGATCGCCATCCCGGTCACCATCGCCGTGATGGTGGGGTTGGCCTTCCTGATCGAGCGGCTGATGTTGCGGCCCCTGGTCAACCAGGAGCCGATCATCCTCTTCATGGCCACCATCGGGCTCAATTTCGTGCTGGAAGGTGTGGGGCAGATCGCCTGGGGCAGCGACGTCAAGGTGCTCAATGTGGGCATTCCAGATCAGTCCTTCGAAAGGGGAGGGATTCTTCTCAACCAGTTCGATCTCTACGCCGCGGTCATCGCCGCCATCCTGGTGGCGGTGCTGGCCGTGTTCTTCCAGAAAACCCCGATCGGCCGGGCCCTGCGGGCCGTGGCGGACGATCATCAGGCCGCGCTTTCGGTGGGCATCCCACTGAAGACCATCTGGGTGATCGTCTGGTCCGTGGCCGGCGCCGTGGCCCTGGTGGCGGGTGTGATGTGGGGTTCCAAGAGCGGCGTGCAGTTCTCGCTCTCCCTGATCGCCCTCAAGGCGCTCCCCGTGCTGATTCTGGGGGGTTTCACCTCCGTGCCGGGCGCCATCGTCGGCGGGTTGATCATCGGCGTGGGAGAGAAGATCGCGGAAATCTACTGGGGGCCGCTTTTCGGGGGCGCCATCGAAAACTGGTTCGCGTACATGTTGGCCCTGGGCTTCCTGCTGTTCCGGCCTCAGGGGCTGTTCGGCGAGATCATCATCGAAAGGGTGTAAACCGGCATGATTTACCGGGAGGCAGGACAATACAAATCCAGCTACGAGGACGATCAGGCGATCTTCCCCCTCTATCAGGACCGCTGGGCGGTGCTTCTGGTCATTCTCTTCGCATTCGTGGGCATTCCCTACCTGGCCAACGAGTACTGGCTGCAGGCGATAATGATCCCCTTCCTGATCTTCGCCCTGGCCGCCATCGGGCTGAACCTGCTCACCGGATACGCGGGGCAGCTTTCCCTGGGCACCGGGGCCTTCATGGCCGTGGGGGGGTATGCCACCTACAAGATCACCACCAATATCCCCGAGATCAACATCCTGATCGTGTTCCTGCTGGCCGGGCTGGTCACGGCGGCGGTGGGAATGATCTTCGGGGTGCCCTCCCTGCGCATCAAGGGCTTTTACCTGGCAGTGGCCACCCTGGCGGCGCAGTTTTTCATCCCCTGGCTCTTCAACAAGGTGGGCTGGTTCTACAACGACAATCCCTCGGGCACGATCACCGCCCCGCCCCGCAAGGTATTCGGGATCATGGTGACCGGGCCGGAAGCCACGGCGGAAACCCGGTATCTCCTGGCGCTGGCGATCCTGGTGATCTTCGCCCTGCTGGCCAAGAACCTGGTGCGGGGGCGCATCGGGCGCTCCTGGATGGCCATCCGCGACATGGACATCGCGGCGGAAATCATCGGCATCCGGCCCCTGCCGACCAAGCTGCTGGCCTTCGGCATCTCTTCCTTTTATTGCGGATTGGCCGGGGCGATGATGGTCTTCCTGTGGCTGGGAGCCGCGGAGACGGAAGCCTTCGACATCTTCGTTTCCTTCCAGGTGTTGTTCATGGTCATCATCGGTGGTCTGGGCAGTATTCTGGGCTCCATCCTGGGGGCGGCCTTCATCACCATCATGCCGATCGTGCTTACCAACGTTCCGGCATTTTTCCACCTCCCCCTTCCCACCGATCTTTCGAAACACATCGAGGAGATCATCTTCGGGGGGATGATCGTCTACTTTCTGATCGTGGAGCCTCACGGATTCGCGCGGCTCTGGCAGATCGCCAAGGAAAAGTTGCGGCGCTGGCCCTTTCCCTATTAGGAGGATCGTTCCCGGAACCATCGCACCATTTTTCACGGTAAGGTATCATTTTGAATATTCCTGGAGAATTTCAATATTCATCCCATGTCATGCCGAGCAAAGCGAAGCATCTGCTTATGATTGCCGAAGCGATTGCGCCAGCAAGATTCTTCGCTACGTTCAGAATGACGTA
>VRUH01000125.1 GCA_019456185.1 Candidatus Glassbacteria bacterium
TCGGTGGCGTCGGTGCCTTTGGGAGTCCGGTCACCGTCCGGGGCGCGGATAACCTTGAAGGGACCTCGACGGACTTGATTCGAGCCGACCACCGACATCGTCTCGAGGTCGAGGTCGCAGACGATGGCGCGCTGAGCGGTGCACGTCCGGAGATCAACTTCACGGGGTCTGGCGTCGTCGTGACCGACGATGACCCCAATGACCGTGTCAACGTAGCAGTCTCGACGAGTGCCCTCGTAGATCAGATCAACATCCAACCCACTGACCTCGACGTCGTCAACACCATCGTTGAAACAGACGTATACAACTTCACGATCCCGGCAGGCACGCTCGGAGCGACTTCGTCGGCGCGTTTTCGGATGGTCGCCGATTACCTCAACAACACGTTGCTCCCGCGCTTCTTCACCTTCACAGTGCGTCTAGGTGGGACGATCGTATATGAGGACACAACGCCGCTGATCCCTCGAGATCCGAGACGCAGAGCGTTCGGATTCCAGTACGTGTTCTGCAACCGAGACGTCACGAATGCGCAGATCGGCGGCGGAAACTACTTCATCTCGACATTCATACCGCCGGCGACAGGACTTGGCGAGATGGTCGATCTTGCGGCGACGCAGACCTTTGGCGCACCAGCGATCGTCAGCATTGTTTCAGCGATCGACATGACTGTCGCCCAGACGATCCGGGTCTCGATCACCCACAACTTGGCGGATCCGACTCTTTCATTCCGACGTCGGTGCGCATGGCTCGACGTCTCTCGGGCAGCCTAAGAATCACGATGACCGTCAACTACGAGGTCGAGGAGATCAAGGACGCTCTGTCGGTACAGCGGGTTATCTTCAGGATCACCGAGCTCGACGAAGAAGGCCAGTCGATCGGGGGACGCAACAACGAACAGATCATCGCCGAGGCGATCATTGGCAGCCCCGAAGACCGCGCGCTCGGTTCCCCTGGAGATCTCCGATTCCGACAGGACATTGCTCAGATCTGGCAGAAAGCCAGCGGCGTGCGCACCGTGACAGGATGGCAGCTGATCGGTGGCGTCGGTGCCTTTGGGAGTCCGGTCACCGTCCGGGGCGCGGATAACCTTGAAGGGACCTCGACGGACTTGGTGCGCGCCGATCACCGGCACCGTCTTGAGGTCGAAGCCGCAGACGATGGACTGCTGATCGGTGCTCGGCCGGAGATCAACTTCACCGGCTCCGGCGTCGTAGTGACCGACGATGACCCCAACGACCGCGTCAACGTAGCGATCGCGTCGACGACTGGCATCATAGAGCAGATCGACATCCAGCCGACTGACCTCGACGTCGTCAATACTGCCGTTGAAACCGATGTCTACAACTTCACGATCCCGGCAGGGAAGATGGGAGCGACGGATTCGGCTCGCTTCCGGATGGTCGCTGACTACCTCAACGATACGGGGGTCGGACGCACGTTAGCATTCATAGTTCGCCTCGGTGGGACAATCGTATATCGGGAAAACACAACGCCATCGTTTCCCGCAGCCCCGGCACGCAGAGCGTTCTGGTTCCAGTACGCGTTCGTCAACCGAGATGTCACGAATGCGCAGATCGGCGGCGGAAACTACTTCATGTCAACGGCGGCGGCTCCTGCGACCGGACTTGGAGATTTCGTCGATCTTTCTGCGACGCAGACCTTTGGTGCACCAGCGATCGTTAGCGCGACTTCTGCGATCGACATGACCCTCGCTCAGACGTTCCGAGTCTCGATCATCCATAGCGTGGCGAGCACGTTCCTTTCATTCCGCCGTCGTTGCGCGTTTCTAGACGTCTCACAGGTGTGAAGCAAAAACGCAATGCCCGTGAACTACGAAGTCGAGGAGCTCAAAGACGGTCTGTCAGCGCAGCGCGTCATCTTCCGGATCACCGATCTCGACGAGGAAGGCCAGTCGCTCGGGGGACCCACCACCGAACAGGTCGTCGCCGAAGCGATCATCGGTAGCCCCGAAGGCCGTGCACTGGGCTCACCTGGCGATCTACGATTCCGACAGGACATCGCGCAGATCTGGCAGAAAGCCAGTGGCGTGCGGACCGTGACCGGATGGCAGCTGATCGGTGGAGACGGTGCGTTTGCGGATCCGGTCACCGTCCGAGGCTCATCGAACCTTCCTGGGACTTCGACGGCCTTGGTTGGATCCGGTCACCGACACCGACTTGAAGTTGAGGTCGCAGATGATGGTGCGCTGATCGGTGCTCGGCCTCGTCTCAACTTCACGGGAGGAGGCGTCGTCGCTTCCGATGATGCCGGGAACGATCGTGTCGACGTCGCGATTGCGACGACTGGATTGCTGGATCCGATCGACATCCAACCAACCGACTTCACGACCAGTAGCCCCCTTGAAACGGATGTCTACAACTTCACGATCCCGGCAGGGACGATGGGAGCGATGTCTTCGGCGCGTTTTCGGATGGCGGCCACCTATCAAAACAATAGCGGTTTTCCGGCTACATTTACGATCAGGGTGCGGATCGGCGGCGTCCTTGTCTACCAGGAGACGACACCATCGTTCCCCACGAATATTACACAACGAGCGTTCTGGTTCCAGTACGCGTTCGTCAACCGAAACGTCACGAATG
>VRUH01000126.1 GCA_019456185.1 Candidatus Glassbacteria bacterium
ATGCGCGATTCGATCAGGGCGCGGGAGAGGTAGGCGCCGCCGCCCTGGGAGGCAATGCAGAGCAATTCCTCATCGGCATCGTCGCCATACATCTTGAACAGTTCGGCCCGCCAGGCGGCTTTGCCCTCGGGGGAGGGCGTCTTCCCCAGGCGCAGGCAGATGCGCTCGTAAAGGCCCTGGTCAAGGGCGTCGTCGATGGTGATGCGGTGCAGGGAATAGGGGAGCTTGCCCGCAAGAATGTCCTGGATGATCTCGTTGAAATGGTTGTCCTCCCCGTCGTGGGTGGAAATGATCCGCACCGACCCGCCCCACATCAGCAAGGCCAGGGCCGCCTTGATCAGCCCGGCCAGATCGGGATGAAAGGCCGCCTCATCGATCACCACCCGCCCCTGCTTTCCGCGCAGGTTGGCGGGCCGGGAGGACAGCGCCGTGACTTTGTTCCCGGAGGCGAACTTGATGCGGTAGACCTGGATATCCTTGCCGTCGATCCCCTCATCGGCCAGCACGTCCTCTTCCATTTCCTCGGCGGCCAGTTGGTAGTTCCTGGACCAGAACGCGGCGTCTTCGATATATTCCCGCGCCATGTCCTGGTTATAGCCGATGTACCAGACGTCATCCCCGCTTTCGCTGGCCGCGTAGAGGGCATCGTCCGCCGCCTCCGCCCAGGATATACCGATGCGCCGGGACTTCTCGTACACCTTGACGGGCGAGGTGTCGGAGATCCATTTTTGTTGGTACGTTAGGAGGACGGGAGGTGCGCTCATGGAACCATTCTATAATTACCCAGGATCAATACGGATAATTCTTGAAAAGGGTGAACCGGATTGGATTGATTTTATAATAGCTTTCGGCCCATTCATTACTGGCTTCGCGGTTGCCGTGGTTGCCCTCCTGGTATTCCGGCTTCAATTGAGGCAGCACACTCTTGATCGGGAGCGATTCAAATACCAAATTTTAGACAGGCGGTTAGCAGTTTATGAGTCTTTCAGGGAGATTCTCCAAGTCGGATTGTCTCCGATTGGTGAAAACGATTTAAACGGATTGCGTGATCGAATAATTGAATTTCGATCACAACGTGGCCCTGTACATTTTCTTTTTAAACCCGAGCATGATCTCATTTATACATCTGTCGTTAATGCGCTCTGGGATATTCATGAAGCTAGAATTAAAATGGTGATGTCTAAGGACTCAGACGGGCCGGAATATCCCGGCGCGGCCAAAGATTTTAGAGCTGCTCAAGCACGTCTAGCGGCAATAGGAGAGTCTCTTCCTCAAGGCTTCGAAGATTACCTGCGCCTCTCCCAAGAGTTTATGTAATCACCCCACCACCCCCAGAATCTTCTCCCGGATCGTCCCGGCCGCTTCATCGGTGAGGCCGCCCTTGCGGGCGATCTTGTCCACCTCCCGGGCGGCCGCTTTCAGTTTGTCGCGGAACTCGGTCTGCCATTTCTTTTGCAGCACGGAGGCGCGGGTGAGGCGGGCCACGGAGAGGGTGATTTCCGGGAGCGCGTCCACCAGGGATTTCCCGTCCTTATCCGCCTCGAGCAGTTGCTCGAACAATTCCCCCTGGGCCAGCCGGATCAAGGCGTCGTTCATGGCGCCCGCATCGTCCCCCACCGTTTCGGCCAGTTGGATGGACATTTGGGTTGCGGCCCGCAGCTTCTCGGTCTTTTCCTCGAAGGCGCTGCCGTAGCGGTGCAAGGCGGACTTGCTGATGGAGAAGCCCTGATCCTCCAACCACACGGCGAGGCCCGCGTACCCGGCGAAGCCACCGGCCAATAGCCGCTGGTCCAGTTCGGTCTTGACCTGATCTGGAAGCTGAATGATCGGGGAGCGGGGAGGCATGGCTACCCTCTACATATGGCGGGACGGGCAAGCCTGCCCGGCCCGGCCTAGCGATTCTTGGGAGGGCGGGCGATGCCGGGTTCCACGGAAACGGTGTATTCCACCACGTCGACGCCGTCGCGGGTCAGATCGGCTTGCCAATCGTTGTCGTCCTTGCCGTGGATGTGGACCAGGCCCCGGTCCTCCAGGTAGTCCAGTTCCCGGCGCAGTTCGAGTTCCGTCACGGAAAGATGCACGTCATCCAGCACCGAAAGCAGCAGGGCTTCGGTTACGGAATGCGGGCGGCCCGCATCCAGGGCCTTGAGGATGCGCCAGCGCGTTTCCTCGCGGCGGGCTTTTTCCAGGTCAACGCCTTTCATTGATCGCTCCGCTCATGATACCTTCGCTTTCAATTCATCCAGGCGGTCATGCACCCGGTCCAACTTGGCGTCAATCGTTGTCCCGAAGCGTATCCAGTCCTCCCGCCGCACGTATTCCTTGGGCAGTTCGATTTGCAGGGCGGTCAGCTTTGCCTCCAAATCCTTGAACTCCGAAATGTGCCCATCCAGTTTGTCTTCCACCCCGGCCAGGATGCGCTTCATGGCCCACAGCATGACCCCGGACCAGATCATGATGAAGGACATCAGGCCGCCCACGGCGGACCAGGATATGACGGGTGCGGCCGCCGCCATCAGGTCACCTTCTCAATGGGCCTGAAGACAGGCTTGTCCGCAGGCCTTGCCGATTTTTCCGGGGAG
>VRUH01000127.1 GCA_019456185.1 Candidatus Glassbacteria bacterium
GGCTTCAATATCACGCCGTCCAACGGTTCGCAGAGCCGAAGCCTCCTGGTCAACCCCGCGCCGGCAGGCTGGGGGTTCGTTGGTGAACGGTTGTACCTGGTCCCTCACGATCTGCGCTCCACCGACAACAGCTTCCTGCTCGTCGCCATCGGGGACGGCGAGTTCCCGGTGGAGTTCGCCAGCATCCTGGGCACGTTGATTGCACCTACCGGCGTTGGCGACTACAAGCCCCGGTTGCTTGCGGTCCACACGTACTACCACCGGGTCAACGAACCGCCGGCTTACTCGCCGGCGCCGCACTTGCACCACTTGTTCCTCGGTTCAGTGGGCTTCATCCTGACTGCAGATGGCAACGTTGCCATGGGGACCACGCTCGGCTTCATCGTCCTGGAAGGCCACTACAAACGCCTCACCTTCGCTGAGCTAGCCCGGCAGGCGCAGAAACGAAAGTCCGATCCATCCCCGGACCAAGGTACTCATGCGAACGTCTGGGAAGCGTAGGTTCCATATGTTAACCTGCAGGCATGGAAGCACTACTGATCCTTACCTGCGTATCGACCCTGACATTCGTAATCGGGTTCCTGATCACTTACGAGAGGTGAACCGTCCTGGGGGCGACGTCTGGATAGGATCACGCGGGAAGGGTGCGCAAACACCACTCCGTAAGTCTGAAAGCCAGGTTGCGCCGTTGCCCCCAGGACGGGGCTCTAGGCCTGTGGACGCCCGGGTGGCGGGCTAGGACTAGCCTAGAGGCCTCAGCGGCGCCGTAGAGGCTCATGTAGCCTCCGGCGGGGGCGGTGTCGGATCCCCAGGTGGTACCAGGTGGTACCCGGTGGTGCCAGGTGGCGCCCAGGGGATCTCCCGACATCGACCGCGGTGTTGTCGGTAGGCGCCTGTTCAGAAATGAGGCACAGGCTGACGCCGGCAACACCGAGCCCCCATCCTTGACGGGCGAGGTGTGCACAATTGCAAGGACACCAGTCTGGCTCCAGGAAGAAACGGCGGGCTCATCGGCCCTCGTCAGGGAAGCTATCAGCACCTGGCTGGTCGCTTACCCCCCTCTCAAGTTCCACCCCTGGTTCCTTACAACTACGTTTAGGCGCGCGCGTGCGGAGTACCCGGAAAGTGCGCTTCAAGCTGTTGCTGGGGCTCTTCGAGGGAGCCTCGAACGTCCCTTGGGCTTTCTCGGTGCCGAGCGACACGCCAGTGGAGATATTCACATTCACGGACTTATCTCACCAGGCGTTCTTGAGCCTCACCGTTCCGATACGTGGAGTGACCTTTTCCGAAAGTTCGGAATTTCAAGAGTTGAAGCCGCCAGAGGGCTTGACAGCGTAGCGGCATATTGTGCAAAATATGTGACGAAAGACCTGGCCGCATGGCTCATGTTGTAGGAATGGAGATATTATGGCGGTGAGCGGAGAACGGGACTTAGACCGCGCGGCAGACCTGCGGAAGCGTTCCAAGGCTGCCAAGGGCACCGATGCGACGAGGATCCTTGAGAATGCCGCCAATCGCCTTGAATCGAGGGGGGCTCGCAAGCTGTCCAAGCTCGGCCGTAAGAAGCCCAAAGCGGCCCCGGAGCAGCGGAGGTAAGGCATGGCTGAGCAATTAGCGGCCGCCGAACGGGTGTTCAACGCGCTGAAGCGGCTCCGTCCCAATCAACGGGTGATCGCGGTCGGGATCTGTCAGGTCCTGACTCCGCTTTTAAAAGTCTCCCCCGATCCGCGGGCGGAGATTCTTGGCCAGGCGATAGATGCGGTGTGCGCCCGGTTCGATTCCAAGGGGCGCGCACGGAAGCGTTAACGGAGGTCTTCTGAGATGGTCACCGGGATCAGCCCGATCATCGTGGCCCGCAGCACCATCGCTGCGTCCACCCAGGGCACCACAGAGACGGACGTGATTGACTTCGACCTGGCCGTCAACCAGGCCGTCGAAATCTTCGGCGTCAAGAGCATCTGGAATAGCCCGGTGCAGGGCGATACCACGGCCCTCACTCAAGCCCTGGCCCAAGCGTCCCTGCACATCGAGGAAGACGCCGTGGACGACCCGGACATGGACGCCGACGCTACCGATCGAGATACTGAGATCATCCACATGGACGCCTTATCGCACGAGTCGGGCGACGACTCCGGCGCAGCTCAGGGAGGAATTGCTGTGGCCTTCGGGGTTCTGGCCACCCCGATCGAGCACTTCCCCGTTCCCATCCTGTCCCTCGTCAACCTCACCCACCGACTGGAGCTGGACGGGACTCTGGACGGTGCTAACCACTCCTATCTGGTCTACTACCGGTACGTCAGGCTCAGCGACCAGGAGCTGATCGGGGCTTTCGCCAAACGGCGTTAAAAGCCGGAGGTCCTCCAGGACGTAGCTAAAATCGACCAGTTGGACCAGGTCCCCCAATATGGAAAACCGAGAGAAGAAGACCTTCAACCTAGGCTTCAATATCACGCCGTCCAACGGTTCGCAGAGCCGAAGCCTCCTGGTCAACCCCGCGCCGGCAGGCTGGGGGTT
>VRUH01000128.1 GCA_019456185.1 Candidatus Glassbacteria bacterium
GCCGCCGCGGCCCGCACGGCCTCGGGCGTAATGTGGTTGAGGGTTCCCAACTGGTCCTCCGCGCCCCACGCCCCCCATGCCAGGGGCAGTCCGCTATCGTCGGGCCGGTTCAGGTCGGCATAGCTCGGAAAGCCGGTCATGGGGCATCCTCCTTCGTGAATTGTAAAGCCGGCTGGGGAGGAATTCGCCGGGACGGTTCCTCCAAAAGAAGCCGAGTGTAGGGCAAGGCGTCCGGGCCTGGCAAGGAGAGAGGGAACCTTGAACCTCACCCCTCCGCGTCCAAGGACGCTCCTCCCCTCTCCGCAAACGGCGAGGGGGACTGCCTACCCCACCCCGGCCCTCCCCGCTGGGCAGGGAGGGTGAACTGCGAACCTCACCCTCCCGCCCCTGCGGGGCTCCTTCCCTCTCCACAAACGTGGAGAGGGAGCACTGCAACTGCCGCTTCACCCCACCGCCTGACGGCGGCACCCCTCTCCGAAGCGGAAAGAGGGAACTGCAACGGCGCCCCTCCCCTGGTCTTCGGCCATCCCCTCCCCACGGTAATTTGAACAGCCGCATGGAGGGGAACTGCAACCGCAAGGAGTCGGCGATGGATCCTTCGACGGGCTCAGGACAAGGCGCCGATGGAGATTTGGATTCCTTTCGAAAAAATGAATCCGTAGGGGCACGGCATGCCGTGCCCACCCCTCTATCCCAATCCACGTCTACCGCGCCGGAGGCAGGCTCCACAGCCGCTCGGCATTGCCGTGGGCGATGGCATGGGCGGCGTCCGGGGGGAGTTCTCCCAGCGCCTTGCGCCACAGGGCAACCTGCCGGAAGTAAAATTCCCCCCAATGCTCCGCCCAGACGTTGTCGAAACCCAACACGAAGCGCCGGGGGCGCCGCACCATCAACGCCTTCCACTTGGGATGAAGGGATTCTCCCTGGAACAGGTTGACCCAGGGCTGGTTCGAACTGGCGATAACAACCGGGTTGCTGTGGGAAGTGATGAAGTGGAGATTGGGATGCCGTTCGATCAGACGCGCCGCCTCCTCCGCCTGAAGCTGGCCCATGTGGATCAATAGGAAGGGATGGCCGGGGTGCTTCGCCAGGAGCGTTTCCAGGCCGGCCATGAGCCGCGCTTTTTCGCTCCCGGCCGCGGCGAACTCGATGTGGGGGATGAACGGCCACTTCCGCTCCAGGGCCGCCTGCAACGCCGCCTGCACCTGTTCCGATGCGATGGGCACCACCCGCTTTGGCGCTTTGTCGCCCTTTTTGGCGTGCCAGAGAATCACCTCCGCCATCGCCCCGAATTCCGGCATATTCAACTGCGCGTTGAGGAGTTTGTAATACTTGGGATGATTCTTCTCATAGGGCTGCCCCTTGGTGCGGACGGAAGGGGTGATGCGATCCGGGAATTTTCGCGCGAACTTGACCAGCTTGCCGGGCTTGATCCTGCCCCGGGTGGATAGGATGGTGCGCGATACCCCGGCCCGGTCCATCAACTGGATGACCTTCCCCAGCTTGACCTTGTGATCCACCTGGCTGTGGGCGTCGATCATGGGCAGTTCCGCTGCGGAGGCAAGCCCCGCCAGCAATAGCGCCGGGAGGATGATGATGACGAAGAGAAGGCGGGAGGGAAATTTTTGGCCATCCATGGGAATCCTCCGTTTTGGGAAAGGAAGATAAGGCCGGTACGTCGGAGATGATGCTTGGTTTAGGGTGCCAAAGGAGATGATTTTGATCAATGGCAGATCAATGACAACGGGGTCGGGGGCCTCCGGCGGCCAGAGGGTGGCGCGGAGATTGGGCTTGAGTATCTCTACTTCCTACCCTGTACCCGGTATCCTGGGGTGGGGGGCCTCCGGCGGCCAGAGGGTGCTACCCTCTGGACTCCCGCTGGGGGGATAGACCCCCCCAGACCCCTGCAAATGTCTCCGTTCCTACGATCTCGGGTAGATGTTCAATTTTTCTTGTTCGACCAGAATTGTGTAATATGCATCGGACTTATAGAATACAACTCCGAATTCCAGCTGCATCATGTTGAAAGAATGGAACCCGCCAGATTAAACCACTTGCCGGGCAAGGATCTCCCTCACCGTAGAGCCTACCGGTGGGGACTTTTTTTTGGAGGTCATTCAGGTTAATATGTATTTATTCAATGAAATGGAGGTATAATGACCAATGATGCGACAAATAAGGATTTAAAATATTTTACCGGTGGAAACACCTATAACTGTCCATATTGCAAAAGAAGAAATATTTTTTTTCGTTTAATCGATAAATTTGTGTTTGAATGGGAAAAAGACAAACCTTCTTATGGTTATATAACTATCTGCTCTGAAGTAACTTGCAAGTGTAGGGCCTTGCATCTTAGTTACTATAATCTTGCGGTAAATATAAGTAATAGAGGAGATTATTTAAGCTT
>VRUH01000129.1 GCA_019456185.1 Candidatus Glassbacteria bacterium
CCAAGGAAGTTTCCGATGCCCTTGGAATCAGCGAGGGATCCGTCAGAGTCAGATTGCACCGGGTGCGCCAGTTTTTGATGGTGGCCGTGCAGGATTTATTCAGCTCGGAGGGGCAATAGCATCATGCGGATGCCAGCGGTGCTAAAGGAATGCGATGAGGTGCGGGATTTCCTGATGGAATTTCTGGACCGCAAGCTGCGCGCCTCCGACGCCCTCGTCTTTCGCCTGCACCTGCTGCTCTGCCCCCCCTGCAAAAAATATATGGGCCGCTACAAATCCAGCGTGGAACTGGCTCGAAACATCCTGGACGACCCCCCACCGACGGAACTGGTCAATCTCACCAACGAGTTCCTGGCCAAACGCAGCAAGGAAAAAAAATAGCCGCCCGCGGCGCCGCAGCGCCGGGGGGTGGCGCACGGGTGCGCCCGCGCGACCTTCGTGGCCGCGCGGCTGCTCTTTTTCCTGGGGGTTTGCGTTCCGGAGGCTGTGGCGCTAATCCACGGGGAAGGCGGTCACGGGAAAGATTGCCACGGGAAAGGCCGCAGCGGAGGGGAGCGGCACGGGGAGAATCGCTACGAGCCCGTGCCACATACTGCCTGTGGAGAAGATTCCGCGACGCGGGGTCTTCACGGCCTAGTACTACTTTGTTAGTTCAGGGCCATCACGCGATTTGGCATAGAATGCGATGACCTGTCGGAAGAGTTCCTCAAGTACGAGCCGCCGGAGTGCGGCGATACTTTTTCGCCCCACCGGGGGGGAAACCCCGCGTCGGTGGGGCAGGGTTTCTGCCAACCACCGCCGCTCCGAAGCTTTGCTGCAAGGTCAGAAAGCAATGGGCGAGCATTACCAGAGCCACGTGGCGGTGGAGACCGGGCCAGAAACGCCCTTCATATTCATCGAGTCCCAGCTCACCTTTGGCGTCCTGATAGAAGCGTTCGATGACCCAGCGCACATGAAGCAGACCCATCAACTCTTCCGGTCCGGACTCGTCGAGTCCCCAAACGAAGTACTGTTTCTGGTCGCCCGCATGGCCTTCCAAAGGACGCTCCCCGATGAGCCAGCCGCTGCTGGCAATGTGCTTGCTTCGCTGGCCGCTTCGGTAGACGCGCACTCGGGCGCATTGTTTGACCAAGGCGCCCTTGGTGCCCTCTCGCCAAGCGACTTGGTGCCACGCTTCCGCGGGCAGCCCCTCCAAAATCGCCTTGGCTTCCAGGTTCCGGATGCGCTCAGCGAGCGTGGAAACCTTGCGAGGGCGGCCTTTCCCCGAGTATGCCGGCGACGGCGGATCGCCTGGATCAGCCTCCACTTGTTCGGCCAAACGAAAGCGTACCGCCACGCCAACCGCTACCCCGTAGGGCAACTGCCGGGCTTCCAGGCCGTCGAGGAAGGCGGGCTGGTCTCCGTAGCCCGCATCGGTCAACACAGCCCTTGGCTCCAGGCCTGCATTTCGGGCCTCGTCGATCAACCCCAGTGCGATCTCTCCTTTGGTTTGAAAGCCGGTCTCCGAGGGCACCTGAGCCTTCCGGCAGCGCGGGGGGTCTTTGCTCCAGCTTTCTGGCAGGTAGAGTCGGGCCATCGCCGGCCAGTCGAAAACCCCGTCCACATAGTGGGCCGTGACCAGTACTTGGCAGTTGTCCACCCGCCCCAGCGTGCCCGAGTATTGCCGGGCGGCCCCCACGCTATGGGTTCCTTTCTTTGCGATGCCGGTGTCGTCCACCACCAGCACGCCGTCTCCTACCGAAGCGTGCTCAAGCATGTGGGCGATACGGAGGCGATCCATCTCACCGGCCTCCCATGCGGTGTTGGTGAGAAATTCCTGAAGCCGCTGATCATTGGTTCCCGGCAGCGAACGCCCCATTTGTGCCGAGGTCTTTCGGGCAAGATCCGACAGCAACCCAGTCGTGTAGCGTTCCAGCGCATGCTTGCTCTCCGTACGGCGCACAACCTTGCTGAACGGCTCCAAAAAAGCCGCCAACTCTGGCAGCGGCTCGGCTCCTGCTTTGCGAATAGCCATCGTTCCTCCCTGAATCGAAGACACGATGGCAGGATAATCCAATCATTACAGAACGAACAGCATAAACTAACAAAGTAGTACTAGAGACCACAGCGTTTCGGAAATTCGCGCTACAGGGCACCACTGCGCAGTACCCACACCTTGCTGTTTGGCATTCTGTTCGGACTTTCCGGCCTTCCATCTCGACCTTTGGCGTTCGGAATATGCGGACCGACCAATCCCCAAGTTTTCTCACGGAGTCTGAAACGCTAAATCGTGCCCTCCCGTCAGTGCCGGCCTCCTTGCGGACAGCATTGCTTTTGCGGAAAAATCTTCGCCGCACAAACGAGAAACCCTTTTTTCGGGAAAGCACCCAGGCCTAACCGTGGAAGCCACC
>VRUH01000130.1 GCA_019456185.1 Candidatus Glassbacteria bacterium
CTCAAACTGTCTTGGTTAGTTACTTTTACCCAGCCATTGTAACTCCGACGAATCCGGTTCTTGCCTACAGCGATTATCGTCATGCCGCTGCTCATATCCACCTGAGCGCTGGTGCGTAGATACTCAGTGGCTCCGTCGAACCGCACCGCCGGTAATTCGTTGAGTACGTTGACCTTGTATTCAGGGCGCCTCGATTCGATCGGCTGTGTGACATCATTGCCCTGCCCCGACTGATCCACCCAGGTTGCCACCGGGTCGCCGTCTTCTAACCCGGTAATCGCCGAAGCATCTAGCCAGAGCGCTGCCCCCCGCACCTGATCTGCGGCCCGCCACCACTCTAACCAATATTTCGCAGACAGACCCTTAGGATTGACCGTACCGTTGAGGGTGGCCTGAGTCGAGTTTACGGCGGTAGCGGGAAGGGTGGTAGCGTCAGGGATCACACTACCACCGAGTCCCAGACGCCATCGATCACGCGGACGACCCGCATCTCAATCGTGTACTTCCAGAACCACAACGGCGCATTCGCAAAATCCTTCGGGTTATGAATAGTGCGATGGCGAACTGGCTTGAATGATGTAATGAGGACCTCGTAGGATTCCCCCGCGAAGTCATGGAAGTAAATCGTCTGAGTAGCACAAAGGTTGAACCAGCCGATCATTTCTTCCAGCTGTGCTTTGTGAAAAATTGTTCCGGCATACTTCAGGAGCAGCGGTTGGTCATCCGCCTGCTGGGGGTTGAGCCCAGTGTTGGCCGTGTTGGCGCTGCTCTCTACCGTGCGCGCCTTGCCGACATCATCCTCAGTCGAATGGTTAACTTGCCACGAATATTTTTTAGCATTACTTGGATTCTCGAATTCGTTACGGGCCATGAACGGCCTCCTTCTTACGCCAATACTCCTCTTTCTTGCGTTCCCGTCCACATTGACGGCATTTTCGATGCACGCCGTTGTTGTTCGCCTGATTCACGATGAGTGTGTTTGCCTCGGTCATGGGATGACCTCGCTTGCACTTCATTTTAGGCCGGTGTCCGTACCGAGGTTCGTCGCGAGCCGCCTCGAATACCTTGACATGTTCCAAACGACGTTCACCGAGATATGGCTTGAACAAGTCCACAACCTCGGAGACACGCTCCCAACTGCAAAGACGCCACCTATATTGCCGTTTAAAATGGGGGTGCTTTTGATCTTCATGGATACGAATATTGCCACAGTTCACTATGTCACGAAAACGCTGCACAACGTCAGGGTCAGTCATCGAGAGTGACATTTGTGGTTGTGGCGGTCCGGGGCGGGTTTTTTGCAAATACAAGTTGCCCTCGCCCTCGAAAAGTCCGGCAGCCCAAGCAATGTCTATAGCTCTGCTCATCGTCTGGGAATCCTTCCCGCTGACCGACGTGAATTACGAGTGGAGCGATCGAAGGTATCCCCTATAAGCGTCAGAATCCGATCGGAATCGCCACCACTGATAGTGGCGTGCATCGTGTTGGTCGAATTGTCGTTGTAGACGGTGGTCGGCTGCTGGTCGAGCCCACCGCCGATCGCTCGGCGAATGTCATAGATCGTCGGCAGTTTGATGTTGCCCACCGCCAGCTCCAGATCGCCAAAGTCGTCCGTTTCGTTTTTCAGCTGGTGGATTTCCTGCCGTACCCGGCGTCTCGTTTCCTTGCTGAGCCTGCCGGTCTTGAGGATGCGCTCCAGACCTGCGAGCAACTGCTGGTCAGTGATGAGGTCGATGCTGTGCTCGAATTGCAGGTCCTTGATGCGCTCGTCGTTGATCGTGTCACGCCGCTGTCGGATGGCTTCTCGCCGCCGAGTACGCGCCTTAACGGTCGCCTGCCTACCTTTGGCATTCCTCACTTTGATGTCCGTCTGCCGAACTTTCAAAGTGGCCTGTTTCACCGGGTCTTCGGTGAGGGCGATCTTGAAGCCGATTCTGGCTACGGCGAGGTCAGCCAAGGACTGATCCAACTGATCCTGGGCCTGGATCATCTTGGCGAGTGCATTTTTGCGCTCCGCCACTGTCTCGGCCGAACGCAGTTTACTTTGGGCTCGGTCTATGCTGGCTTTTGCCGCGACGATCGGATCACCGTGGGCGCGTGCTTCGCGCAGGTTGGCGGTGGCGTCTCGCAGCTCCTCTGCCTGATCTGCGATTGCATCCTGGAGATCGGCTTCGGACTGAAGCAGGGTAAGAAGAGCATCGGCGAGTTCCTTGTCATCAGCACCTGCGCCACGCAGCAGCCGCAGGGCCTCAGAGGCCGCACGGACGCCCTCGCGCGCCTGGGCGATG
>VRUH01000131.1 GCA_019456185.1 Candidatus Glassbacteria bacterium
TTCTCGTAGCCCCGCCAAAAAGGAGATCCCCCTTTTAGTTAGAACAAATCAGAACAGTAAGGTGGCCACCTAATCGCGCTCGAACGACGTCCTCGACCGCAGCTCGTTCCATAGTGTCCGGTTGCGTTCCCTACGGAGAGTGTATATCACCATGACCAGCCCCTCGCCTGTGCCGGCGGACAGCTGGTAGTCCAGGCGCTGGGCGCCGATCAGATCGTACGGTGGATCGAACACCAAGGGTTCGAACGGTGGCGTCCCACCGCTAGCGCCGGCGGTGATGCGGCCCCACGCGTTGGTGAAGTCGCCCACGGACAGCGTGATGTTTAGGTTCACGTTGTGGTGGAACACGGCCGTCACGGCGGTTGCGTCAGAGAAGGACGTAAGCCCGAAGATGACGCGCCTCACCTCGACCACTTGCCCGGGTATGTCTGGCAACCTCATCAGCCGGGTCCTGACCTGAACGTCCATACCGTCGGCTGCTATCAGCAGCGTCCTCGAGGACATCCTAGGTCCGCCTTGCCAAGATCAGCCCGAGCTCCGCCAGGCTGAACTCTACGAAGGTGTAGAGGATGGTCACGTGGAACAGCGCGTCGTAGATCCCTGTCCTCATTATGCCCCGGTGCGTGATGTTCCGGGCGGTGAGGATCGGCTTAGGGTAGATGATCGGCGTGTTCGGCGACACCATGAACGCTATCGACGAGCGGAACTCCGTGGTTGCATCGTCGTTTCCCGCGAGCGACACGCCCTGCCGGAAAAACACCTCCGAGTCGATCGTGTCCTCATCCTCCCCACTCGAGTCAGGGACGGTTTCCAGAGACCCCGATTCAAGATGCAACGTGTGGAGGCCGGTCCCGATCGTAACCGTCGAGGCCGATATGATGGTGTTCGTGTCGTCGATGGTCACGTCGCCCATGACCTGCTCGATTGCGATCCCCTGCCGCGCCCCCAGCTGGAAGTCGATCACCCGACTCACCGCTGTTCCGTCCACGTTGGGTGTGACAAACGATCGCGCTATTCGTAGTCCTGAGATCTCCCGCGGCATGTCTATCTACCTCCTGGTAGCACTCGTTGGATTGCTTCCGGTATCTGCTCGAATAGCTGCGGTCCGATGAAGGCGGGATCGTCAACTCCAAACTCGATCCCACATCCCAGTAGCGTGATCGCCCCTACGGCGGACATGAACGGGATCCCTGACGAGACCGCCTTGAAGGCGAACGGGAGCGCGATCCCGCACGCCAAGTTCTGCGCTCTGTCGTCCTTGGCTAGTGCCTTAAGTGGTTTGATCAGCTGCGTTATCCGGCTCCGCACCTTCGGCTGCAGCTGGATCGGGAAGCCGATGGGGGTATGCACCTCGATTAGGTCCCGTGCGCTCCGTGCAAACCCTTCCTCTCTTACCCGGGTAGCGGTGGTCTCAGGTGGCAACACCTCAGGGGCAACCTCTAGACCCGTGATCAAGACGTCTAGTGGGGTTCTCGGCCTTGCCCTGGCATGCGGGAGATGACCGATCAGCAGCCCCTCTGAGATCAGCTGGCCTGCGCGGCTCTTACGGGGTGACGTTAATCGGCCGTCGTCGAACCTTCCGACCAAGCTTAGCAAGTTTTCGACCTGCCCGAAGTTCAAGTCTGGACGCCGCCTCCTCAATAGCTCGAGCAGCAAGAGGATTTCGCACACCTTTGCGCATGAGTCTAAGGTCTTTGGCACGTTGTAGATCCCTTTCGGCGCTTGTATTCACAGTTGCTCCCCGGAAGTTCCCTAATTCAAGACCTTTGTACTACTTGAAAGACTTGCCCCTAGCGGTCAACTGTCGGAGTGTGATACACGACAGAGGACCGCCCAAGGGATCCCATATGTTCAACTTACCACACGTCGGCTGTACTCGCAGCGGTCCGGAGTGGCCCGCTAAGGGTCCCAGGAGGCTAGCAACGGCTAGTTGCGGGAGGTACAGCATCCTAACCCACCTCGAGCTGAGCGGACGCCTGAAGAGGTAGCCGTGAGCGGGCATACGGCAGGCACCGGCAGGGGGAGAGTCCAACAAACCACCCTGCCGGTGCCCTGTCCCCAAACTTAAAACTTTACATAATCTAGAGCTAGGTTATGTAAAGTTTGTCCTGCGGGCACCGGCAGGTGGGTTGGATCCACAATCACACGCCGCACTAGTTGGTATAAGAACGGTAAAAGTAAGCGGCCCCCGAGTCTACGAAGTTGACGAGGGGGAGATCGGAAGAGCACAC
>VRUH01000132.1 GCA_019456185.1 Candidatus Glassbacteria bacterium
TTGGACGACAGGGCTTGCGCGGGCTGAACCTGCATTGCCAGGTGCACAGGATAGGCGCACGAAAGAAGCCCGATCGCAAGCGACACCACGATGCTCAACACAGCCATCGCCGGAGACGCCGTCGGCTTGAGAATGTTGCCACCGAACAAGGACTGGAGCAGACGATTGTCCAACTGCAGCCCGATGGATCGCAGGATGAACACCAACACACCTCCCAGGAGAACCCCGGTGAGACCGCCAAACAGGGACAACAAGGCAGTTTCAGTCAACAGCAGCCGGCGCACAAAGCCCTCGGAGGCGCCGAGAGCGCGAATAGTTCCGATTTCGCCTGTACGCTCGATGACCTCGACGACGAGCAGGTTCACAATGACAATCATGGCCGCCAGGGCAAACAATAGGAAACCCGCGTTGTACACAAGGCGAAGGAGCAATACGAGGCGAGCCGACATACCGGCGGTGGTCCGCCAGTCCCTCGTACGCACCGAGAGCTCCGCAGCACGGAATTCGCTGTTCAACATACCAAGGACCCGAGCAGGATTGGCACCGGGTCTCAGCCGCAGAAGTATGAAATGCCAGACTCCGGATCGCGGTTCCAGGTCTTCAGGTGCGTCGGAGGGCTCGGAGAGAACGCGTTTGACATCCTGCAGGGTCAGCTCTTCTGAAGGCACCTCCTAGGTCTGCTCCGCGTCCTGGAACAGGGCCTCCATTTCCGCGCCGAGCAGGCTCGTAGTCTCTGCGGGAGGTTCGTAGGCGGAACTCCTGGCCAGGGTCAAACCGAGCAAGCCCCGCAGCGTCTGGGCGTCCACCAGTACCGTGGACTCGAGCAGAGGATTGGAGATATCGAAGTCCACGATGCCCGTCAGGAGTACTTCCTCGATGCGAAAGCCCCGCTTACCGAACATGTTCAACATCACAGGATCGCCGGTGGAAGGTCGCCGACCGGTTCGTGTCTCAATTTCCTCCGCCCGGATAGAGGAAATCATGGCACCGGCATGCCCCGGCTCCAGAAGCTTTCCCTCGATCAGGGTCGAGCGGGGAAACGTTTGAAAATAGGTGGAGGCATCGATGCAGAAGACCGGAAGCGGTCTTCTGGTACCGCAGAGATCAACCACCGCGGCGCCGGAGATCAGTGGGGTAACCCGCTCAATCTCAGGAAACCGGCACAGGATATCCATGACCGCGGGAAACTCGCGGATGACCGGAAGCGGCGTATACTCCCCGATTGCCGGCGTTTCATCTCCGAAAAGACCAAAGGATCTGGAGCTGATCGCAGCCACAGCCAGTTCCCCGGTGAAGCTCCGGGCAAAGGAACGGCTCAAGCCCGCATCTGTGCTTTCCAGGATCGAGTTTCCGAAGAACAGCAGGGCGACCGCCGCCGCGATCAATCCGGCAATTAGGAAACTCCGCCGGATGCGGCGAATAACGTTACGCGCTGCAAGAAAGACGATCATCGTACATCCTGGAAATTATCACATCGGCGCATTTCCTCCATAAGAATTTCCCGGCTCGTTCTTTGGACCTCTCAGCGCTCCTGCGCCACAGCTCCTCATCAACCAGAAGATTCTCCATTGCCTCTACGACCGCCGCTTTATCGTCAGGATCCACCAGAAAGCCCGCATTACCAACAACCTCCGGCAGGGAGGTGCGATTTGCCGCGATTACCGGCGCGCCGCAGGCCATGGCTTCCAGTACCGGAAGCCCGAATCCCTCGTACTCGGACAGATAGATGAAAGCCCGGCAGGAACAGTACAGTACCCGCAGATCTCGGTCCTGGATGAAACCCGTGAACACCACGGAGGATTGCGCCATTTCGTCTATTTTGCGCATCAGCCTCGACTTGTAGCGCTGCCGATCTTCGCCACACAAAACCAACGTCCCGCAGGCGCCGGAGCGACGAAGCTTCCCAAAGGCTGCCAGCACCGCATCCAGCCGTTTTCTCGGTTCCAGAGTTGACACGGACAGAAAAAACGCTTTGTCCTCAGGGATGCCGTACTTACGCAGAACGACCCGACTTTGAGCTGCATCAACACCGGGATAGAAAATAGCACTATCCACAGCATTATACACCGGGGTAATCTGATTTGCCGGTAGCGCCGGGCAAAAGTTCAGAAAATCCTTCTTCGTGTGTTCGGATACCGTGAATAGTCGATCCTCCGGTCCCAACGACGCGAGTAACCGGGGAAACCACCTGGTAGGGTCATCTGTATTGATACTGTAGTCCGGAT
>VRUH01000133.1 GCA_019456185.1 Candidatus Glassbacteria bacterium
TACATAAGCCCCGGCGTTACCGGGATCAAGGCGGATCGCCTCGCCGTAGTCCTCGATGGCCCGCTGGTATTGCTTCAGAAAATGATAAGCAAGGCCCCGATTTGCGTAGGCGAAGGCATAACCGGGATCGAGGCGGATGGCCTCGTCGAGGTCCTCGATGGCCCGCCGGTATTGCTTGAGGCCATCATAAGCAACGCCCCGGTTGTAGTAGACTACGGCATCGCCGGAGTCGAGGAGGATGGCCTGGTCGAGGTCCGAGATGGCCCGCCGGTATTGCTTCAATTTAGCATACGCACTGCCCCGGATGCTGTAGGCCGGTGCAAGCCTGGGATCGAGGCGGAGGGCTTGGTCCAGGTCTTCGATGGCCCGACGGTACTGCCTCAGCTCAACGTAAGATAGGGCCCGGCCGAAATAGGCCACGGCCAAGTCGGAATCGAGGCGGATGGCCACTTCGAGGTCATCGATGGCCCGACGGTATTGTTTCAGCACTACGTAGGCAAGGCCCCGGTTGCTGTAGGCCGCGGCCAGTGAGGGATCGAGGCGGATGGCATTATCAAGGTCTTCGATGGCCCGCTGGTGCTGCTGCAAATTTCCATAAGCAAGGCCCCGGTTGCTGTATGCCCCCGCAAAGCCTGGATCGAGGCGAATGGCCTCGTCGAAGTCCGCGATGGCCCTCTGGTGTTGCTTCAGATAAAAATAGACAAGGCCCCGGTTGTAGTAGGCCAAGGCCAAGCCCGGATCGAGGTGGATGGCCTCGTCGAGGTTAGCGATGGCCCGCCGGTATTGCTTCAGTTCAGCATAGGCAAGGCCCCGGTCATTGTAGGCGACGGCGTAGCCGGGATCGAGGCGGAGGGCCTGATCCAGGTCTTCGATGGCCCGCCTGTATTCCTTCAGGTTATGATAAGCATTGCTCCGGTTGCTGTAGGCGATGGCGTAGTCGGGATCGAGGTGGATGGCCATGCCAAAGTATTCGATGGCCTTTTCCGGCAGATCGAAGCGCCGTTTCTTGCTGTCCCACAGGGCGGTTCCTTTTTCATACCATTGCTGTGCAGTGAGTCGTTGGGTGTTTTCCTGGAAGGCGTTCTTGAGTGTTTCCTTTTCCTCGCGGGGGGCTGCGTCGCCCAGGCGGGCCATGCGCTCCTCCAACTCCTTCACCCGCGCCAGCAGGGTTTGCACCCGCCGTTCCGATTCCTTCAGGCGCTCCATCTGGACGCGGTCGGCGAGGAGGGTTTTCACCCGCTCTTCCAGGCCCGCTGTGTCCACACGGATCACGGCCACCACCCGGATGCCGAAGGCGCTCCCCTCCAAATACGGCTGCTCCTCCACGATTTCGGTCTTGAGCACGCCGCTGGAGAGGGCCAGAATCTCGTCCTTTACCAGATCGGCGTTGCGCACCACGGAGAGGGTTTCCAGGTAGGTTCCGGCCTCCTCCAGGGCCAGCCGCTTGGCCAGGGCTATGGCGGCGACGCGGGCGTCATTCTGGGACATGGCGCTGCCCAGCAGTTGGCGCACCTCCTTGCGGACGGTGATCACCTCTCCACTGGCCGGAACGGCAAAGGCGGAGATCGTGAACAGCAGCAACAACAGCCGGATCGGGAATCGCCTCATCATCACCCATGCTCCTTTTTTCCATAGCTGGATCGAGAACTATTTCCGGTCTTGTAACTCATTGTTATATATACTTGGGGCTTCCAACAAAACCTAAATATTTAGTTTCAACGGGTATGATGAGTTGATTCAAAGATTGGATGTATTATCTCATAACCCCTTCGCGCGGGCTTGCGCGGAGGGGCACAAGCGGCGAAACCCCACCCCCACACCGCTATCGCGGCACCTCCCCTCCCCGCGTCAATTTGAACAGCCGCGCGGAGGGGCGCCTTCCCATGATGTGTCGTGGCAGTTCCCCCTCCACGTGCACGGGGAGGGGATGGCCGTAGGCCAGGGGAGGGGTTGCAGTTGCAGTTCACGGTTCCCCTTTGTGTCTTGGAAATTTAGTATAAGAAGGAAGTGGGACACCCATGTAGCAGATCGATTTTCCCCTGGTCCTTTGAGACCGCCGGAGAGGGAGGGAGCGCCCGGCAGTCCGTTGAAACACCGTGCGTGGAAGGGTGGGGTTCTACCGAGATATTAATTTTCAATTCAATCGTAATATTTCACTCATTCCAAAGATATTGTTAAAGCCGATTAATTCCCAAGGAGATCATCC
>VRUH01000134.1:0-1802 GCA_019456185.1 Candidatus Glassbacteria bacterium
TAGGACGCGCACGCCCGGACGACATCCCCCCCTGCGGACGCTGGGCGCCCCAAGGCTACTCTCACCGGGCGGCGTGTCAACGCCAATTTCTTTCCCAGAGAAGTGGAGGCTGCGTCCAACGATCCGGGCGGTCGTTCATGCCGAAGACGGCACTTTTCGCCACAGAGATCACAGAGGTCACAGAGAACGGCGGACGACGGGGTAACGACTCGACGTCACGCGCGCCATCGCGCCGCTCTCTGTGGCCTCTGGCCCACCGACCTGCCACCCGGTCGCTTCCCACGAGCCGACCGCTCGCCACGAAGTCGAGAGATTGCGACGTAGACGTTCGCCGTGCCGTGAGGCCGCCCGATTATCCGCATTCCTTCAACCTTGAGGGCACGGAGGGTGGCTCGTGAAACGACCAAGCGAGGCGAAGCCGAGCGGCAGGTAAGGTCGTGAGAAGCAAGGCAACGCCAACGACCTTATCTGCCCCTCGCGGGCTTCGCACCGCTCGGGGTGTGTGCTCTGTGCCCTCTGTGGCGACGCTGTTGCCGTTTCCCCGACTGCTTCGTTCTCGGTGGCAGGCGCTGTCTTGCCCGAACTGGTGGACGCTCCCATCTCACCCTCACGGCGTGATGTGCACTTGTCATTCATATGAAACTCCCTTTGCGAATGATCCGCATAATGGTGGGAGTCAGGCGCGGGGTTTGCCGCGTCGCCTTGACTCCCTGGTTCGGCTCTTCTTCTGTCGGTGTTCCCTTCCTGCTGATGATTCGCCGAACGGGCAATTCGTCACCTTGCCGCCCATTTCACGCTCTGTTCCAGCAGCTGTTCGCCGGCATCGCGGCTGGGACAAGATGTCTGCAAGATCAGCCGCGCCGGATCCAATTCACGGACCAGCGGTCCCACGTGCGCCATGGGAACTTCAATATGCACGATCTTGCCTGCCGCCTGGACCTGTCTGTACATTGCCAGGTGCTCCGGTCCATTTTGCGGCTCGGACGGAGCGGGGACGTATTGAAGAACCCGCAGGAACGGCAGCGATAACAACCGCGGCAGATGCTGCTTGGCATCGCCGCCGTCCAGGTGATACCAGAGGGCTCCATGTTCCTCCCCGTCCATTTCCAGCTCCGGCAGAACGAATCGGTCGAACATTTCCGGCGAGAGCATGCAGGACACATCGGATTGAGTGGTGTTGTACGGTTCCGGTGCCCAGAACGGCATCCATCCCGCGTTCCCGTACCAAAAGACGTGCCCTGTATCGCGCACCGAAGCACGCATCGCCCGCCGGACCTCCAGTCTATCCCGCGCCCCGGTCAGGATGGCGTCAGCCACCCATTCCGGGTGGTCCGTCACCGCATAAAGGAACTTCTCGGTGCCCATGAGCATCGACAGCATATCGTTGGCCGGCAAGCCGCTGGCTGCGCTCACCAGGAAATCATCGCGACCTGCCGCGTTGCACATCGCCAGCAGCAGGTTGCGGAATTTATGCGTCCAGGGACTTTCAGGATCGTGTCGAAACGGGGCTGGGGTCAGGAAGTCGACGGTCTGGGTCTCGAACCAGATTGTTGCTGGTTCGAATCGAGGTGTCCCGCCGAGGCAGAGCACCCAGGAGCCCATCGTCAGCACCGACGGAATGGATTCGCCGCCCCACCAGGTGCCCTCGATCTCATGTCGGGCAAGAGCCACCCGATATGCCGGATCGAGCCACCGCGCTTCCTCATCAGCCGGTTCAGGAACAGGCGTTGGGTCCGCGACCGGTTGCGGTGCTCGGACCGAAATACAGGGCCGGTCCAGGCGTTCTCCATGCCAGAGCGCCG
>VRUH01000134.1:1812-2108 GCA_019456185.1 Candidatus Glassbacteria bacterium
TTGGCTTCGTCCCAGTCAGGTTTGTATCGCATCACCGGGGTCCTCCCGCGACAAGAGCTTGCACATGAAAGGCAAACTCGTGTCCGACAATTTCCTGCCCGCCACTCCCCGAGCCGAACGACAAGAGCTCAGCGGCCCCGACTGTTCGGGGTCCGCTCTCGCGTCTTCTCGGGCGTATCCTTCACTTCTCGCCTGGTCCTTGCGAATAGACCATATCAGCATAGAGCGTTGCCGTCCAGCCGTAGTCGTGGAACACCTGGTGGTACGGACTGTCATCGGGTGCACATCTTCCTTTG
>VRUH01000135.1 GCA_019456185.1 Candidatus Glassbacteria bacterium
TCTGATCTCGGACGATCAGACACCCGCAAACAATTCCATGGTTGGAACACAGAGTATAATAACGCGGGGCTCTACTATACCGCAACCTACGCCGGCTCGTACCAAGCAAGCAAAGACCCAATCAACGCCGTTCTGACCTACATCAATGGCGACAACTTCTGGGGCAAGATCAGCCTCTGGCGTCGCCCACTCGCCTAACATCGCCCAGTTATTCGCGCCCCCGAGTCAGTCATGGGACTTCTAAAACATTTCCTCCCGAGGCGAGAACAGATACCCGGTTCAATCGTCACACGGGTGAATTTCATCGTCCGCATGGTGATGAACCCGTGCGACGCTCCTCTTGTCGTCTACGTCGAAACCATGTGGCCGGCTGCGCTGGAAGCCGCGATCACCGCAGTAGACTTCGGCCTCGCTGATATCGCAAGGTGCGTCTTTCGCCCGTGGGGGTTGATGAAAACCGCAGGCGGCAGAAGCCGCAGGACAAAGCGCCCCAAGCTGATCCGCCGCTTAATGCGCCGCATCCCCCTGCTGCGCCTGGTCCAAGACCGAAAAATCGGCCGCAACTTAAAATGGCTCTGGATCATCGACACCAAGCTCCAATACGTCCTGTTGTGGCTCCTGATCATCGACGTGGTGAGCGAGTTCCTTTACCGTTGGACCTCTGCCCTGTATTGCACGGCGCCTTGCCTCATGTCGCAAGCCGCCGGCGCGGCACTCGGCTTCACCGATGGTGACGTTCATCTGGCGCTGTCCGGCTGGACGCCTATGGTGTGGAAGGAAACTAAATACGAACGGGGTAGCGCCACCATCAGCCTCGGCGGTGCCAGAATGGGACCCGGAAAGTGGCAAATCTGCGCCGGGACAACCACAACAGCCCTCAGCGGTGGCGAGCTTCAGATATCCATGCGCATCATCATTGTTGGCGAGCCCAACCCTATCGACCAGGACGGCCCGGTCTTCGTGACGCAAACAAAACCCGCTGATCTTGTAGCCTCCGCCTACGTTGAAGGAGATTTCAGCATCATCGTTCAAGTCCGCTCGGAGGGCGGCAACTATCAAACTCAGGCCAGCTACCTTTCGGTGATCGCCATCCCGGAAGGCGGACAACCCTTATGCCCCTGCACATAAAAAGAAGCCCGACCCCTTCTCAGGGGCCGGGCCAGGGTCTCGTCCAAGACGAGCGAACAACCACATCGATCAAGGACGCAAGCAGTGTACTGTGGTGACACCAGCCTTGTCAATACAAATACCTGGGAGGGCACCGCCACCGCGCTGCTCTGCAAATGCTGGACATGCCCGGACTGCGCCCCTCGACGAAAAGCCCAGCTGAAGGCCCTGGCGCATCGCGGCCACCCCACAACCTTTATAACGCTCACCGCAAGCCCCGCCGCAGGAGAAACCGACGCTGAGGCCGCTCAAACACTCGTCAAAGCGTGGCGACGCATCCGCCGCGACTTGGTCGAGAAGAAGGGCATGAAAAACCCTCCCTTCATTGCGGTCTTTGAGAAAACCAAGAAGGGGCGCCCGCACCTACATATCCTCGTGAGGCTCCCCTTCGTTTCGCAAAAATGGTTATCTAACCGAATGCGTGAGCTCGCGCGCTCGCCCATTGTGGACATCCGAAGGGTCCACAACGACCGCCACGCGGCGTCGTACGTCTCCAAATATCTCGCGAAAGACCCCACTCGTTTCAGCGGCTGTAAGCGTTACTGGCGCTCCTTGGACTGGGACCTTAACATCGTTCTCGATGACGAACCGCCGTTTGAAAAAGCCTTCGGATGGCATCACGATCAACGTTCCATTTACCAGCTTCACCACGACCTTCGTCAAATGGGCTTTGTCATCAACATCGAGGGCAACCGCATAACGTTCTGTTGGCCATGGCAAACCGCCCCTCCCAACAACAACCCCTCTTTCAATGGACTACGATAGTTGAGTACGTCCGGAAACGCGCGGAGCTTTAGGACCACGCCTCGCCATTGTCGTGCGAAGCGGCCGGCTGGCGCCGGCGGCTGGTTTCCACCGAGGGAGCACTGCCGACCTCGCCAGGTGCGCTTCAAGTGCGCGCCCCTGTCGCCCTACGGGGTCGGTCCGCAGTGCTCCCT
>VRUH01000136.1 GCA_019456185.1 Candidatus Glassbacteria bacterium
CTAGCCAATTCTCGTCCTCTCTATTCTTTGGGCGATCTGCCGGGAGGCCGGTGCCGTGGCCGTGACGATCCGGCCCTTCCATTGGCTGGCGAAAATCAAAGGCTTCCGGGGCTGGCGCTACCGTTGGTGGGAAACATGTATCGAGGTGCCATTCCCCGGCTGGAAAACGGATGAGGTGGGATGATGGCTCTACACCGAATCGTCGAATTGCGTGGGCATGATCCCCACCCAGGCGGACTCCCGTTGATCTCGAATGGCGTCTTGCAGGTAGAACAAGTCATGGTCCGGAACGGGAAGGCACAGGAGTATCGCGGAATGCCCGGTTGCAGACATTTCGGTCAAGTCTTCGAGGCCGTAAAGGAAACGGTGATACGGCAAACGCTCCGGAGCTTCGGTGTAAATTCCAGGGTTTTCATGGATTCCGGTGAAGGCATCGACCACCTTTGCCGCAGGAAGAGCGCAACTGACACCGCCTACTGCCACGGCAGCGGCCATGGCCGTGCCTTTTTTCAATATATCCATAGATCGTCCCTGATCAGTTGGTGAGAGAAGAAACCCATTTCCTTCCAATAGGATACCCCCGAATCTGACACGGATCAACTATCTCCTGGGAACGAGAATGACCGAAAACACTTCCATCCCCTGGTGCGATCACACCCTCAACTTCTGGATGGGTTGCCACAAAAAGAACGCTGCCTGCAAGAACTGCTACATGTACCGGGACATGCCGCGTTATGGCCGCGATCCCTACGATGTGCGCAAGACCGGGGAGGCCACCTGGTCAAAAGCATTCGACTGGGATCGCCGGGCCGGGGAGCGCGGAGTAAAGGAGAAGGTCTTCGCCTGTTCCTGGTCGGATTTCTTCATCGTGGATGCCGATCCCTGGCGTCCGGACGCGTGGGAGGTGATCCGCAACACCGTCAACCTGATCTGGATCATCCCCACCAAACGCCCGGAGCGCATCGCCGCATGTCTCCCCCCCGATTGGGGCGCGGGTTGGCCCCACGTCTGGCCGCTCGTTTCCGTGCATGACCAGCCCAGCGCCGACCTGTTCATCCCCCAGCTCCTCAAGGTGCCCGCCGCCGTCCATGGCGTCTCCTACGAGCCGGGCCTCGGGCCGGTGGATTGGATGCCCTGGCTCGTGCCGGAATGCCGTCCTCACTGGGCAAAGGGATACCAACCTAGAAAGGAAGACCGTCAGGCATTGGCTGCCCTTGCCCGTGCAGGCGCGAAACAGATGGATTGGCACCTCCTCGACTGGATTATCTTCGGTTTCGAGTCCGGCCCCAAGGCCCGGCCCGGCGATTTGCAATGGATCCGTGACGGGATCGACCAGTGCCGCTTTGCCGGGATCGCCCCCTTTGTAAAACAACTGGGCAGCGTCTGGGCGCGGGAGAACAAAGCCAAGGATCGCAAGGGCGAAAACCCCGCCGAATGGCCCGCCGATCTGCGGGTGCGCGAATTTCCGAGGGTGGTGTAGGTGAAAAAAAATACTTGCTGTTATATTTAATTGGAAAATAAAGGATTAGACCGAATATGTATTCTATTCAAATTGATTTATTGGGCGTTGGGTTGCAATGGATGTCCTCAACCCGCAAGGTGCAGACAAGCAGTGGTTAGGTCAATTTCCTAATGCGAACCAAGATGCTTGGAAGATTACTTAAAACCCAAAGTCACCTTGTTAAGAAGGAGCAAGCAGAGTGGCGCGCTCGAAATCCGGTTCGCCGCGAACAGCGATACGGGCCAATGCAAAGCCGGCTCATGGCCCTGGCAAGACGACCGCTCCTTTGGTCGCTTACAGTCCTTAGTAGCTTTGCCGCCCTATCCATCGCTGTATATGCCATCCCATGCGGATGGTTTTTCGTCCCATGTGGAGCGCTTCCCCGCATTAACCCGACTTTCGAGGCAACCGATGTTGTCACCTATTTCTCTTCGCTTTGGACCGTCCAGGCAACTGTAGCAGCGCTGATCTACCCAATCGTGATCGCGCTTGTGGTGTTGCTGCTCCAAAGAGGTCACAGCGCGAAAGCCATTCTCCACATCTACTTGCACGATTCTGCGGCGATTTTCTCAGGACTG
>VRUH01000137.1 GCA_019456185.1 Candidatus Glassbacteria bacterium
TGTTAGCCACTACCGATTGCACACCTGCTTTTCACCCAACTCGCAAGCCCGCCGCCAATCCCGCTTGGCCTGTTCCTGTTCTCCCAGCGCGTCGTGGGCGAATCCCCGGCCGACATATGCCATGGCCAGATCGGGATCGAGTCGGATGGCCTCGCCGAAGTCTTCGATTGCCCGCCGATCCTGCCTCAGGAGAGTATATACAATGCCCCGCAGGCCGTAGGCAGTGGCAAGGTCGGGATCAAGGCGGATGGCCATATCGAGGTCTTCAATGGACCGCTGGTATTGCTTCAGTGAACCATAAACACTGCCCCTGTTATTGTAGGCACCCGCCAGTGAGGGATCGAGGCGGATGGCCACATCGAGGTCCTCGATGGCCCGCCGGTATTGCTTCAGGTTTTTATAGGCATTGCCCCGGTTGTTGTAGGCAGAGGCAATATCGGGATCAATTTGGATGGCTTGGTCCAAGTCCTCGATAGCCCGCCGGTATTGCTTCAAATTGTTGTTGGTGGCACCACGGTTTACGTAGGCCGTGGCATCGTCGGGATCAAGTTGGATGGCCTGGTCATAGTCCTCAATGGCCCGCTGGTGCTGCTTCAGGTCATCATAAGCAATGCCCCGCCCATTGTAGGCAGCGGGGTACCCGGGATCGATCCGAATAGCCTGACCGAAGTATTCAATGGCCTTTTCCGGCAGATCGAAGCGCCGTTTCTTGCTGTCCCACAGGGCTGTTCCTTTTTCATACCATTGCTGTGCGGTGAGGCGGTGGGTGTTTTCACGGAAGGCGGTCTTGAGGGTTTCCTTTTCTTCCGGGGAGGCTCCGGCGTTCATGCGGGCCATGCGCTCCTCCAGTTCCTTCACCCGCGCCAGCAGGGTTTTCACGCGCCGTTCCGAATCCTTCAGTCGCTGCATCTGAACGCGGTCGGCGAGCAGGGTTTTCACCCGCTCTTCCAGGCCCGTAGTGTCAACGCGGATCATGGCCACGACCCGGATGCCGAAGGCGCTGCCCTCCATGAAGGGCTGTTCCTCCACGATCTCGGTCTTGAGGACGCCGCTGGATAGCGCCAGGATCTCGTCCTGCACAAGCTCGGCGTTGCGCACCACGGAGAGGGTTTCCAGGTATGTGCCGGCCTCCTCCAGAGCCAGCCGCTTGGCCATGGCGATGGCGGCGATACGGGCGTCGTCCTGGGACATGGCGCTGCCCAGCAGTTGGCGCACCTCCTTGCGGACGGTGATCACTTCTCCGCCCGCCGGAACGGCAAAGGCGGTTATCGTGAACAGCAGCAACAGCAGCCGGACAGGGGATCGTCTCATCATTACCCATGCCTCGTTTTTTCAATAGCTGGATCGGGAATTAATTTTGTTCCTTGAAACTCATTGTTATATATACTTGGAGCTTCCAACAAAACGAAAATAATTTAATTTCAATGAGTATGATGAGGTGATTCAAAGGTTGGATGTATTATCTCATAACCCCTCCGCGCAGGCTTGCGCGGAGAGGCATATGCGGCGAAACCCCTCCCCCACACCGCTTTCGCGGTGTCTCCCCTCCCCACGGCAATTTGAACAGCCGCGTGGAGGGGTGTCTTCCCTTAATGTGTCGTGGCGGTTTTCCCTCCACGTGTACGGGGAGGGAGGGAGCGGCGTTAGCCGCGGAAGGGTGGGGTTTCTCCGAGATTACAATCAAGGTATTTAATCATCAAAATAAATTACTCCCATTGGTTTTGTTAGAAGCTCTCACAAACCCAACCCATCAAAAAGTTTGATCCAACTTTTTAAAGTTGGTCAGGGTTCCAAGGGCTGAAAGCCCTTGGCCGCCGGAGGCCACCCCCCTGCTGTTCCGCTTTTATCTCAGCCCTCCACGCCGGGAACGTGATTCTTCTTTGCGTTTTTGCGAGAAATTTTGCAGTTTGCGGATTGTGCTTTCATTGCTGTCCAGTGAATCGCTCGAAGTCTCGCGATTCCTCCCCCAGGTCCCACCACAGGCCGGCCATGATGCCCAGGCCTTCGCGGGCGATGGGGAGCAGCAGGTGCTCGTTGGGGGCGTGTTGGGAGCAGGCGGC
>VRUH01000138.1 GCA_019456185.1 Candidatus Glassbacteria bacterium
ACTGAGAGCTGGTAGAAGTCTTGGAGCTGCTTGTCCATGATCGCACCACCTACGACACTGGCTGTCGTCGGCGGGCCAAGGACGCTACCGACCATACCGAACGTGCTGCCCGCGAACTGAGTGAATGCACCCGGGTGATGCACTACCTGCCACGGCTTCGGGGCATTCGATACTCGCATGAAGTTCACGAGAACTGCGTAGTTACCGAGCTCCATGTCGAATCCTGCCGAACCCAGGTCGGTGCCGCCGTTGAGCGAACCGAACAGAGCCGTCAAGTCGTTGTCCTTCTTCCGTGCCATAGCATCGCCGGCCTGTCGACCAACGATCTTCATGGTGTCTTCCTGCATCTGACGCACGAGCTTGTCGGTCAAGATGATCTTGAGGCCGACCTCAGCCGTGGTCAGGGTGGTGATGGTCATGCCGATGTCCTGCTCGTCCGTGATGTCGACGCCGTCGCCGACCGAAGTCGCAGTGAACTGGCCTACCTTGGGAACGTCGACCTGCTTCTCGCCCTTGTTGAGCTTGAACTTCTCAACAAGCTTGAGCATGGGAGCGTTGTGCTCCGCGGTGTATCGAGCCTGCTCGATTACGATCCGCTGTGCCGACGCGAGATTGCCGGTTGTTGCTGTCTGGACCATTAGTTGGTTCCTCCGTTACTATCGTTTAGCCTCTCATGCCGGAGCCGCCAGTTTCCTTGTCGTGTTCCTTCTGGATGGGCTCCATTTCTGTCCATGAGATTTCCCCTGCGTTGAACTTGTCCACTGCCGCCTCCCAGCTATCGGGCTCTTCCGAGCTTTCCTGGACCGGCGGCGTTCCGGACACCTTCTCTACAGGACCGGTGGTTGCTGCCTCCTCTTCCCGCTTGGCCAGGCCGGCCTCCGCGAGTCGAGCTTCGAACTTCTCTTCGAGAGCCTCAGACGCCTTTTCAAAGGCACCCTCAGTCGCCTTGTCGACGTTTCGCTTGGCTACTTCGTCGGCGAAAGCCTTTGGCATATCCGAGAGGCCCATGCCGGCCGCTTGCTGCTCTTTGATGATTCGATCCACCGTCTCCTCACCTAGTGTCCGGGTGTACTGATCAGCTGTGTGCTGAGCAATAGCAAGCTGGGCCTGGGTGAGCGCTTCCTCGGAACGTTCCTGGGCATCGGCCCGCGTAACCTCCTCACGGCCTATCTGATCGAAGTTTTCCTCTTCAACCAGCGTCTTCCGCCTGGTGGTCTCGGCTGCGGCACGAGCGTTGGCTGCGTTCTGCTTGGCCTGTTGCACAGCACGCGCTTCTGCTTTGTCCGTTGCCGACTGAGCACTTCGCGACGCTACGGTCTCGATGTGCTCCTTTAGGCCCGAATGCTCGAGGAGTTCGTCCAACGAGTAATCGGATAGGGACGGTTGTTTGGCCGGTTCCGGCGCTGGCTCTTCAGCTGGCGCTGGCGTGGCCTCCGGCTCGGGTGGGGTTACGTCCGGCTCGCTCGCTGCCGGTGGGGTCTCTGGTGGTGTCTCCGGCGGCGTACCCGTTTCGGGTGGCGTCTCTGCCGGTAGACCCTGTTCTGGATCTGCCATGGTAAAGGTACCTCCTCTGGCAAAAAGAAAAGCGCAGCGATGACCTCTGCAGTCACCTTGCGCTCTCCGATATTCTGCTGTCTACCTCATATTATATGCCCTACGGCCAGGGTCGTCAAGTCGCAGTTAGGCGAAGAGATCCAACCCTTCCTTCTCGATGAAGGAGTTGGTGAAGAACTTCGTACCGTGCAGGTTCACGAATCTAATTTTGTTCTCGTCGGACATGTTAGTGTACAGGCCTATATAGAACCTGACGGCCGACGGGTTATCGAACACGAATTCATCCTTCTCCGGGCTCTTGACGAACTCGCTGGTGCCCTCCCTCGTGGTCGTGGTCGTGTTCTTCACCATGAATGCCACGGTAACGATCCTGTACCACGGGTGGTCCTTGCCCAGCTGTTTGGCGAGCCTGAAAAGGATGTCCCTGACTGAGAGGACGTTCTTCGCGCCGGAGTTCCTAGCTGCGCGCGCCAGGTCGCCCACACGATCA
>VRUH01000139.1 GCA_019456185.1 Candidatus Glassbacteria bacterium
CACCAATGATGGTTGGCCCGAGTTTTGCCGATCAGGGGGTTCATTCATAGAAAACGCGCGCATCACCTCGCTTTGCCGGTCGGGAGCGACGTTGCCGTAGCTGGTAAACGTGGTCAAAACGTGTTCGTGCCCGAGATTCTGGCTCCACGCCTTGAATTCCTCGGGTGTACGGCAGACCCGTTCTCCGAGCCGCGCCAGTGTCTTCCGGAAGCTATGCGGGTTGAAATAGGGCAAGCCGGCCTGCTCGAACGCCTTTCGGAAGATCTCGCGAATCGGAGATGCGGTACTCCAATGCACGCGTGCGAGACCCGAAGCGCGGAATTGCTGATTGTTGCCCAGGGACACTTCGGTGGAGGGAAAAAGCGGGTCGTCGTTGCCCCACAGCTTTTCGGCCCGCAGGAAATCGGCCCACTCTTCCACGATCCGGCGCACCTCGTCCCCGACTGGGAAGAAGTAGGTCGTGAAGGTCTTGGAGAACTTGGTTCGAACCTCGCGCGCATCCTGGATAACACGCCCTTCAGCCAAGTCGATATGCTTGAGCTTCATAGAGGCGATTGCCCCATCCCGAGCACCTGTTAGAAGCGTGAATGCGATAACCGCCCGGTCCCGCAGCTCGATCTCCGTTTTCGCCGACATGCCACCAAGCACATGGACGATCTGTTCGACCGTTGGCGCCGGGCGTTCGGTATGGGCCTTAGCCTCCCGAGTTTCTTTTTCCGAAAGGTTAAAGTATTCGGCGTCAGCATAGGTAAGGCGGGACTTGTAGCCGGGCCTTCCAGCCAGCCATTGAAAGGAGGCTTTCAAGGCCGACAATACCGCGTGCATCGTCGCCTTGCTGAGCGGTTTGCCCGTGCGCTCGTTCCGCTCCTTCGCCAAATGCCGCTTGAAATTGATGGCCTGTTGGATATGGAATTGCCTGAAATCGCGGAATCCGGTGTAGGTCTCGAACCGGTGTAGCGCGGCGGCCACCCCGTCGATTGATGTCTCGCTGAGACGCTTGGCCTCCTTCAAATATGTCAGGTATTCCCGCTTCACACGCTCGTTCCGGGCGTTATGCGTCGTCATGGGTTTCCGCTCCTTCGCTGTAGTCACAATTCACGGTGGGGTCGGGGCTCTCCCTTATGCGTTCCCCTGCCAGTTCAATCGTGATCTCCAGATCACCCTTTACGTGATCAATCTTAGCGAGGCTGACACGGCGGTGAATTAGTAGATCGCAATGCGGACAGATGCCCCGAAGATTTCCGATCACGTCCGTGACGTGGATGCGATCGGCCATCCCGCCCGCCGGTTTCACCGCGAGGCGACACCTAATGCAGTAAATCTCTCCTGGCTTCAGCGTCGTCTTGTTCCGCCCCCGCCGTTCCTTGAGAAAATCGACAAGGGTGGATCCCAGGACGAGGGCGGGACGCCTGTCGTCGATGACCACAAGCCCGTCTCGGAGCCAATTCCGAACCGTGTTCTTGTGCTTTCCCAAGAGCTGAGCGATCTCCTCCACCGCGTAGTTCCGATGGATTTTCACGAGGCGATGGTTCGGGTGGTGGCTGCTCACGCTGGACTCCGCTCACGCATTGCTGACGCCCGAAGCTTCAAGGCCGTGCTCGATTAATGTCCGGATGATCGACAGGCTAGGTCTGTGGTCGTCGTGAGCCGGACAACCAGCTTGCACCTGCCTTGCGCCAGCCAAGGGCCTTGGCGATTGAACTAGCGATCATGGCGGACCCCGTCAGATAGCGGCCGTGCGGGATCGCATCCATTCCCGGACATCCTCCACACGCCACGCCGTCACCCGCGTCGACAGCTTGACAGGAGCTGGGAAGGTGCCAGCTTTCACCTTTCGCCAAAGTGTCGCGGACGAAAAGGGAACAATCGCGGGGATCAATCGAGATTGGCGAACGAAGCC
>VRUH01000140.1 GCA_019456185.1 Candidatus Glassbacteria bacterium
AGCCGCAGAAGTATGAAATGCCAGACTCCGGATCGCGGTTCCAGGTCTTCAGGTGCGTCGGAGGGCTCGGAGAGAACCCGCCTGACCTCCTGCAGGGTCAGCTCTTCTGAAGGCACCTCCTGGGTCTGCTCCGCGTCTTGGAACAGGCCCTCCATTTCTGCGCCGAGCAGGCTCGTAGTCTCTGCGGGAGGTTCGTAGGCGGAACTCCTGGCCAGGGTCAAACCGAGCAAGGCCCGCAGCGTCTGGGCGTCCACCAGAACCGTGGACTCGAGCAGAGGGTTGGAGATCTCAAAGTCCACGATGCCCACCAGGGGCACCTCCTCGATGCGAAAGCCCCGCTTGCCGAACATGTTCAACATCACAGGATCGCCAGGGGAAGGCCGCCGGCCGCTTCGTTTCTCGATCTCCTCCGCCCGGGTAGAGGAAATCAGGGCACCGGCCTGCCCCGGCTCCGGAAGCTTTCCCTCGATCAGGGTCGAGCGGGGAAACGTTTGAAAATAGGTGGAGGCATCGATGCCGAAGACCGGAAGCGGTCTTCTGGTACCGCAGAGATCGATGACCGCAGCGCCTGAGATCAGCGGGGTGGCCCGCTCAATCTCAGGAAACCGGTTCAGGATCTCCATGGCCGCTGGAAACTCGCGGATGACCGGAAGCGGTGTATACTCCCCAATTGCCGGGGTTTCATCTCCGAAGACACCAAAGGATCTGGAGCTGATCGCTGCAACTGCCAGTTCACCGGTAAAGCTCTCGGCAAAGGAACGGCTCAAGCCCGCATCTATGCTGTCCAGGATCGAGTTTCCGAAAAACAGCAGGGCAACCGCCGCTGCGATCAAACCGGCTACGAGGAGACTCCGCCGGCTGCGGCGAACAACGTTACGCGCTGCAAGAAAGAAGATCATCGTACATCCTGGAAATCACCACATCGGCGCATTTCCGCCAGGAGAATTTCCCGGCCCGTTCTCTGGACCGATCCGCATATCTGTGCCACAGCTCCTCGTCAACCAGAAGCTTCTCCATTGTCTTCCCGACGGCCGCTGTATCGTCGGGATCCACCAGAAAACCCGCATCGCCGACAACCTCCGGCAGGGAGGTGCGATCGGCCGCGATTACCGGCGCGCCGCAGGTCATGGCTTCCAGGACCGGAAGCCCGAATCCCTCGTACTCAGACAGATAGAGGAAGGCCCGGCAGGAGCAGTACAGTACCCGCAGATCCTGGTCCGGGACGAAACCCGTGAACACCACTGAGGATTGCGCCTTTTCGTCTATTTCTCGCATCAGCTTCGACTGGTAGTGCTGCCGATCCTCGCCGCACAAAACCAGGGTACCGCGGGTGCCGGAGCTGCGAAGCTCCCCAAAGGCTGCCAGCACTGCTTCTAAACGTTTTCTTGGTTCCAGAGTCGACACAGAAAGAAAAACAGGTCTGTCTTCAGGGATGCCGTACTTACGCAAAACGGCCCGACGCTGAGCTGCATCGACGCCCGGATAGAATATCGCCTCATCTACGGCATTGTACACAGGAGTAATCTGATCCTCCGGGAGTACCGAGAACAGCCTGAGGAAATCCTTCTTCGTGTGTTCGGATACCGCGAACAGACAATCCTCCGGTCCCAACGACGCGAGTAACCGGGGAAACCACCTGGTAGGGTCATCTGTATTGATACTGTAGTCCGGAT
>VRUH01000141.1 GCA_019456185.1 Candidatus Glassbacteria bacterium
TTATCACGGACAAGGGACTGTAACCTCAGAAGTTATTGGTGATTATACTGTCTATACAACTACTACTCCAGGGACGATTGTTAATGCTGGCAATGATGTTAATACATCTCTGACCGACGGCACCGTAGACGTTACAATGAACGGGTCTGTTGACAGTGGAGGCAGTACAATCAACAGTTGGACATTTACGAAAGACCCAGTCGATATTGCCGATCCGACGTTTTCCGTTCCGGCAGACGCTCTTGATGTAACTGTTACTTTTACCGAAGCCGGCACTTATACTCTAACTTTGACCGCGGACGACGGTCAAAGTCTGGTAAGCGACAGTTTGGTAGTTGACGTTTTGGGGGGTGCGGCGCCTTGGCTTGCCGGCGTAACCACGAACAGCGTCTACGTATGTCTGGAGGTGGACACTACGGCGAACGCAACGGTCGATTATGGGCTGACGACGGCTTATGGAAGCTCGGCCGTCACGGAAAGCACCGACGCGACGAGCATCGGCACCTACGTTCACAACGTCAGGCTCACCGGTCTGCTGCCGAACACCGTGTACAACTACCAGGTTACCCATGGCACATCGGTCAGCGACAATTACACCTTCCGCACCGCACCGGAGCCGGGTACGCCCGCACACTTTGGTTATGCCGGCGACAGCCGATCCGACACGTACAACCACAACCTAATCGCCGCACACATGGCTTTGCAGAACCCGAATATGATGATCTACGGCGGCGACTTGTGTAACACAAACACCTACGCTTCCTGGATAAACGAGTGGTTCGTGCCCAATCAGGTCGCTCTGAACGCCACCACGCCCTCTGTCAACACCCCTGGCAACCACGAGGGCTGGGGGATAAACACCAAGGCTTTCACCGAATCGCCCAACGGGACCGACGGCGAAGGCGGCGGCGGTTATTTCTCCTACGATTATGGTGATGTGCACATCCTGGTGCTCAATACCGAGATTGGCCGCAGTCAAGGCAGCGCCCAGTGGAACTTCGCTGCCGCCGACCTGGCGGCCTCCAACGCGAAATTCAAGATTGTCGCCGCACACAAACCGAGCCTTTCCTACGGCATGCACGGCACGGACCCGGAGATGGCCACCATGACTACTCTGCTCTTCGAGCCCTACGGCGTTAGCTTTGTGCTGTTCGGCCACGACCACTTCTATCAGCATAACGAGAAGAACGGTATCTACCATCTGGTTATCGGGTCGATGGGGGTCGAGCCCAGGAGTCCCGGCACCGGCGAGTTCGAAGTTTACTCCGAGAAAACGGAGTGCTTCGGTATTTTCGACACGGATGGAGAAGATACCCTTACCCTGCGAACTTACCGATACACCGAGGGCGCCCCTCAAACGCCTGGCACGAGCACGCTTATCGAGACGTTTGTAGTGTCAGTTGGTCCACCTGAAACAGATCCTCCAACACCTGACCCTGCGACATTTGCAAGTGCTCCGGCTGCTGTCAGTGATACTGCTATCAGCATGACGGCGACAACGGGCACAGACGCTTCAGGTCCGGTTCAGTACTACTTCGACGAAGTTACCGGAAACCCAGGCGGTACAGACAGCGGATGGCAGACATCAGCTAGCTATACCGACACGGGCTTGACAGCATCGACCATGTACACATACTCTGTGACAAT
>VRUH01000142.1 GCA_019456185.1 Candidatus Glassbacteria bacterium
CTGAGGTGGGTCCGTAGGTTGGGCACAGGATGGGCGTTCTTTGACTACATCGCCGCATTAACTGACGGCAAGTATCTTGTAAAAGGATTTGCGAACCCCAAGATTCAGTTAAAGGATGATTCCGGAAAGACGGTCGAAGTGCGACGGGAATCCGGTCGCTTTTCTGCGGTATATGGGCGCTAAAAACGATGGCGCTTTTCGGAATTTGGGCCTTGTCACGGGGAGAATGGGGCCAGGTCTTGTTTTGCCACATTACTTCATCACCGTCACCGCGCCGAACACGTCTAACAAGTGGGATTTCGATTATAATGCAATCGGGCAGACCACGAAGTATAATCATCCCAATGGACTGGACAGTGTGTTTTCGTATGATGGCGGTAATCGCATGACGAAGATTGAACTCAAGGACACCTCGACCGTGGTCGAGTCGTTTGCGTATGGGCTGACGGACGTGGGGAATATCACGAAGATTACGGATGGCGATGGGGTGAATTGGAACTATACGTATGATGTGAACATGCGGTTGGCGTCGGCGTCGCGGAAGAACGCGGCCACGCCGACGATTACCGCGAGCTATACGTATACGTATGACGATGCGGGCAACCTCGTCACGAAGGTGCAGCCGTTCTTGGATGATTTCCAGGATGGGAATCTTACGGGGTGGTCGGCCTCGGGCTCGATGTCGGCGTCGGGCGGCTATGCCGCGAATACGACGACGACGGGTTGGAGCAAGATCTATAGGTCGGTGACGGATGCGGATGGGGAGATTTCGTTCAGCTATATGCTCGAGGCTGGCGGTCGTGCGCAGGTGGCGCTCCGCAAGGCGACCGACAGTATCCAACTTCTTTTTTGGGCGGGCTCGGCCCAGATGCGCGAGTGGGTGAGCGGCGGTTGGGGCACGACGTTGGACCAGGACGCCGCGGTGGATTCGACGGAAGATGTCTGGTACGATGTGCGCGTGCAAATGGACGGCGCGAATGTGCAGGTGTGGCGCGCCGAACGCGGCGTCGAAAACCAGCAACTGGTCCTCGAGACGACGGCGGCCAGCGTGACCACTGGCTCAACCGTTGAATTCCAAATCCCGACCTCGGCCCAGAACCGCTATGACAATATCCAACTGCGTATCGGCGGACTCACGAGTACGCAGGCGTATGCCTACAACACGGCCAACGAACTGACCAGTAGCGCGTATGAAGGCGTCACAACGACCTACACCTATGACGATTGGGGCCGGATGGCCTCCAAGTACACCAGCAACTATTCCGCCGACTATGAGTACCGGTATGGCGGCAAGCTGTACAAAGTCACCTCGACCTTCCCCGGCGAGGGCACCGTCACCTACGATTACGGCGGCAACGGAAAACGGCGCGAGAAGATCGTCCTAGGCGGCGACTATACATGGTACAATTGGGACGCCGGATCGACCGTCATCAGCGAGGAAGACGAGGGAATCGGAGTGGGGGATGGCACGTTGACAAGGACCTATGTAACTTCGCCTACCGCAGGCAATAACAACAACGCTCCGGTTGCCGACGTTGATACGACGAATCCCGCA
>VRUH01000143.1 GCA_019456185.1 Candidatus Glassbacteria bacterium
GAATAAACAACGCCCCGGTTGTAGTAGGTCCTGGCATAACCGGGATCGAGGCTGATGGCCTGGTCATAATCCTCGATGGCCCGCCGGTATTGCTTCAGGTTATCATAGGCAAGGCCCCGGTTATTGTAGACCACGGCGTTGCCGGGATCGAGGCGGATGGCTTGGTTGTAATCCTCGATGGCCCGCCGGTATTGCTTCAGGTCAGCATAAGCAGTGCCCCGGTTGGCGTAGGCCGGGGCATAGCCAGGATCGAGGCGGAGGGCCTCGTCGTAGTCCTCGATGGCCCGCCAGTATTGCTTCAGGTCAGCATAAGCACTGCCCCGATTGCTGTAGGCCACGGCATAACCGGGATCAAGGCGGATGGCTTGGTCATAATCCTCGATGGCACGCAGGTATTGCTTCAGTTCAACATAGACAACGCCCCGGTTATTGTAGGTCGCGGCCAAGGTGGGATCGAGGCGGATGGCCTCGTCTAAATCCTCGATGGCCCGCCGGTATTGCTTCAGGTCTATATAAGCATTACCCCGGTTATTGTAGGTCGCGGCCAAGCTGGGATCGAGGCGGATGGCCTGGTCATATTCCTCGATGGCCCGCCGGTATTGCTTCAGGTTATTATAGGCATTGCCCCGGCCGTTGTAGGCAGCGGCAAAGCTGGGATCGAGGCGGATGGCTTGGCCGAAGTATTCAATGGCCTTCTCCGGCTTATCGTAGCGCCGTTTCTTGCTGTCCCACAGGGCGGTTCCCTTTTCATACCATTGCTGCGCGGTGAGTCGTTGCGTGTTTTCCTGGAAGGCGGTCTTGAGGGTTTCCTTTTCTTCCGGGGTGGCTGTGGCGTCCATGCGGGCCATGCGCTCCTCCAGTTCCTTCACTCGCGCCAGCAGGGTTTTCACCCGCAGTTCCGATTCCTTTAGGCGCTCCATCTGGGCACGGTCGGCGAGCAGGGTTTTCACCCGCTCTTCCAGGCCCGCGGTGTCCACTCGGATCACGGCCACTACCCGGATACCGAATGCGCTGCCCTCCATATACGGCTGCTCCTCCACGATCTCGGTCTTGAGCACGCCGCTGGAGAGGGCCAGGATTTCGTCCTGCACCAATTCCGCATTGCGCACCACTGAGAGGGTTTCCAGGTAGGTACCGGCCTCCTCCAGGGCCAGCCGCTTGGCCATGGCGATAGCGGCGACGCGGGCGTCGTTCTGGGACATGGCGCTGCCCAGCAGTTGGCGCACCTCCTTGCGGACGGTGATCACCTCTCCGCTGGCAGGAACGGCAAAGGCGGAGATCGTTAACAGCAGCAACAACAACCGGATCGGGAATCGCAGTTTCATTGCCCATGCTCCGTTTTTTCCATAGCTGGATCGAAAACGAATTCCGGTCTTGTAACTCATTGTTATATATACTTGGAGCTTCCAACAAAACCTAAAATTTAGTTTCAATGAGTATGATGAGTTGATTCAAAGGTTGGATGGATTATCTCATAACCCCTTCGCGCAGGCTTGCGCG
>VRUH01000144.1 GCA_019456185.1 Candidatus Glassbacteria bacterium
AAGGGTTGCGGTTCCTTGGTTTTGGTTGATGCCGGTAAAGACGGCATAAAGGATTCGCTCCATGCTGGCGCGGTCGGCCATCACGCCCATGGGCCGAGTTCTGCGGCGCACCTCGACGAAGCAGCGTTCGATGGCGTTGGTGCTGCGCGAAGCCTTTCTCCACTTGGGCTCTTTGAAGCAATAGTGCTCAAAAAGGGCGTCGAGATCGCCCGCCAGACAGGCAACGGCTTTCCGATAAGGGGCCTGCCATTTGTGGGCGAAGACGGCGGCGGCTTTTCGGGCGGCCTGGATACCCGAAGCGTTCATGATGCGTTGCAGATCGGCTTTAACCACTTCGCGATCGGTTTTGCGCACCTTGTCCAGTACGTTGCGCATTTTATGCACCCAGCAGCGCTGCACGGGCAGGTGCGGATAGACATAAGGCAGAGCCGCCAAAAGTCCCTTGCCACCGTCAGAGACCGCCAACTCCACCTCCCCGGCTTCCAGGCCGCGGTTGTACAGGTCCGTCAGGAACGTCTCCCAGGCTGCTTGCGATTCCCCATGGGCCAGGCGGAAATCGATCACCTCCTTTCTGCCATCGGGCCGGATGCCCAAAACCACCAGCACCGGGCGGCGAATCGCTCCCGCTCCGGTCTTGCGGGACAACGCCACACCGTCGAACAACAGCACACGGTAGCGTTCCGGGAGCCGGCGGCAATGCCAAGCGGCCACCTCCGCGTCCAGCTGTTTTGCCACCTTGCTGACCGTGGTGGCGCTGACCGGTTCTCCCAACAGGTGCAACAGGGCCGTGCCCACTTTGCGGGTGGACAGACCCAACACAAAGGCGGCCAGGATCAACCGGTCGATCTGCGGCGCCCTGCGGGCATAGCGCTCCAACACCTTCAGCGGTATGTAGATCCGGGTGCGTGGCACCCTCAGCTCCAAATCACCCACGCCCACCAACAGGTGGCGTGAATAGCTCCCGTTGCGCCGATCCTCAATCCCGCGCTCCTTGCAGCCTTCCAGGTGGGCGCTCACACGGGCTTCCATGCGCCCATGAATAATGCTCGCCAGCGCTTGGCGGCTCTCCTGGTGATAGATCGGATCGAAAAACATGCTTTGCTCGCCCAGAGCCTTCATGGTATCCATCGCCTGGGACACGCTGGTAATCAGTGTTGCTCCTGCCATTGGGGTCCTCCTTGGGGTTTTGGTTACCTACTTCGCAACCAAGGAGTACCCCTTTTCCATTTCGTCTCGCTACTGACACATAAACTCGTACATCACCGCCCGCGTGCATGGGGTTGCCTAATCCTGGCGATCGTCTTAGGGTTGGGTTAGCCTTTGTTTCCGGGGGCGGGGCCTTGGCGAACGGGCGGATTTTCTGCGGCGGAAGTCGGCCCGGGTCGTTTACGCCGGCCGTCCACCCAACTCTGTCACACCGGCACGAGCGGTCTTATGAACGCCA
>VRUH01000145.1 GCA_019456185.1 Candidatus Glassbacteria bacterium
GAGCACTTCACCCGCCTGGAAGAACTGGCCCGGGTCACCGCGCTGGTGAAGAATCTCAGCGATGCGCCGGTGCTGGCCCTGCCGGTATTCGGCGGCAGCGGCGCCACCGGGGATGGGTTCCCTCCGCTCGAGGCCGCCCTGCGTCTGGCGGATGCCGGAGCCGATTCCCTGGGCGCCGGATGCGCCATGATCGGGGAGGCGCTGCCGGGATGGATGGAAGGGTTGAGCCATGCCGGGTTGCCTCTCGCCCTGTTCGCCCGCGCGGGGGATGCTCCGCAATCCGGGAACCTGACGCCGGAAGAATTCGCGGCGCATCTCGCGCCCCTGTCCGGGACTGGCATCTCCATCCTGGGGGGGTGCTGCGGAGTTACACCCGGTCATATTCGGGCATTGGCGGTGGAGTTGGGGAAGGGGCCGGATCACATTCGCTGAGAATTCGCACGAATTTGCGGAATTTCAAATGCCCGTTGGCCCTTGGATTCACGGCCGGGGGAATTACATCCATGCTTACAAATATATGTACAAATATATACCATCTAATTCCATACTCCGCCCCGATTTGCAATTCACTCCCAACCTATCCGAATATGGAGGCCCTTCCCCTCACAGCGTTGTCCTGAAAGGGGACGACCATGGCCTCAACGGAAGCCCGTCAGAAGCTGGCGGCGGTGTTCGTCACCGACGTGGTTGGGTACAGCCGCCTGATGGGCGACGACCACCATGCCACCGTCAAGACGCTCGCGGAATACCGCGAGGTGTTCTCCTCCCACATCCGGAAACGCCAGGGCCGAATCGTGAACGCTCCTGGGGATTCCATCCTGGCGGAATTCGAGAGTGTTGTGGACGCGGTAACCTGCGCGGTGGAAATTCAGCGGGAGTTGTCCGGGCGCAACAATCGGTTACCCGAGCCGCGGCGGATGCACTTCCGCATCGGCATCAATCTGGGCGACGTGCTGATCAAGGATGGAGAGTTGTTTGGGGACGGGGTCAACATCGCCGCGCGGCTGGAATCCCTTGCCGATCCCGGAGGCGTCTGTATATCCCGCACCGTTTTCGATCAGGTTCATACCCGTCTGGACTTGGATTTCGATTACCTGGGCGAGCGCAAGGTGAAGAACATCGCCGCACCAGTGCGCGTCTACAAGGTGCTGCTGGAACCGGGACAGGCGCCCACGCGGAGGGAGCGCGCAGTCAGGAATTTGGCAAGGAGTTGGCGCAAGGTGGCGCTGCTGGCGACGGCGGCTGTGTTAGTGGCGCTGGTTGCGATTCTGTCCTGGAATCTATACCGGCAATCCGTGGTCGAATCCGCCTTGGCCGCCTTCGAGAAGGAAGCGGCCTTCCCCCTGCCCGACAAGCCTTCCATCGCCGTGCTGGCCTTCGACAACCTGAGCGGAAATCCGGACGACCAATGGTTCAGCGACGGCTTTGCCG
>VRUH01000146.1 GCA_019456185.1 Candidatus Glassbacteria bacterium
GGATATTCCATTCCGGCTCCCCCGCAAAATCCACCCGGCTCGTTTGGGTGCTGGCTGTCCTGGTGGTGCTGATGGCGGGCGCGGCGGGTGTGGTCACCTGGCGCTTTTTCGCGGCGCCGTCCCAATCCCGGCTGGAAGAGCAAATTCTCGCGAATCCTGGACGAATTCCATTTGGAAAACCCTCCATGGCCGTTCTTCCGCTCAAACCACTGGGGAAGGATGCGATTCTGCAACTCCTCAGCGCCGGGCTCAGCCTGAACATCATCAACCAGTTGGCGAAGGTCGAGCAGATCTTCGTCATTTCCGGCGAATCGTCCTTCGTCTACAAGGACCGTCCTCGCACAGCCCGGGAGATCGGAAAGGAATTGGGTGTGCGCTACCTGCTGGTGGGGGACCTGGAAAAAGCCGGAAATCGCATCCGCCTGAGGGTGCAACTGGTGGAGGCCGGAACCGGGGAACAATTGTGGGGAGAAAAATATGACCGGGAATTGAAGGATATCTTCGCCATCCAGGACGAGATCACCGATAAGATCATTACCTCCCTGAAAGTGAAGCTGACCGAGGGCGAACAGGAGCGGGTCTGGAGGGGCGGCACGAAAAATATCCAGGCCTGGAACTTCACCATTCAGGGGCTGGGAGTCCTGCGGAAGGTGACGCAGGGAGACACCCAGAACGCCAGGAAGCTTTTTCAACTAGCCCTCAAACTCGATCCGGATTTCCCGGGGGCCATCACCCTGCTGGGATACACCCATTTCATTGATGCCAAGTTCGCTTGGTCCCCTCCCATCGAGGGCTCCCAGGAAAAGGCCATCGCAGTCTCTCTGGGAAAGGCCGCGGCCGGTGCGCGGAGAGCCATCGAACTGGATCCCACCTTTGGGGAGGCCTACTCGTTGATGGCGGCGGTCATGCTCACCCGGCGGGATTTTGCCCAGGCTCTCATTCTGGGGAGGAAGTCAGTCGATCTCAATCCCAACGGCGCGGAAATCACGGCGATTCTGGCGATGATCCGCAACTATTCGGGGGATCCGCTGGACGGGCTGAACCTGGTGAACCATGCCATCCGGCTCAGCCCCTTCCACCCCGCCTGGTACACGTACACCCGGGGGCTGTCCAAATTTTTACTGGGGAACTACCGGGAGGCAATTCCGGCCTTCGTTGAATACCTCCGCCGTCAGCCCGATAGTCCCACCACGCAGTTGTTGATAATCGTCTCCTTTGTCCGCCTGAATGAAATCAAACGGGCCCGCGAGGAAGTGGGCATCTACCGGAAGGAATTCCCCGGGGAGGATAACCACCCCCAAACGATCCTGACAATCCGTGAACCCCACCAGAACCCTGCTGTAATCGCCAATATCCTGGCCGATCTCAAGAAAGTGGGGCTGTAATGGGAGGGTCTTTATATCCCCCCCTCCCCCTACCGCAC
>VRUH01000147.1 GCA_019456185.1 Candidatus Glassbacteria bacterium
CGCACGGGCCGGGTGATCGACGGTCGCTACCACGTCGAATTTCTGACCAGTCCTACCCAGGTGCGCAACGCGCTGCGCTACGTGCTGCTCAACATCCGCAAGCACATTGTTCAGCGCAAAGGCTTTGCACCTCCGGTGCAGATCGACGCCGCATCTTCGGGGAGTCAGTTCGACGGCTGGCAGCCGAGCCCTGAAGTCGAGGCGGTGAAGGCCGCCGGTCCGGAAGAAGTCGGCGTTGCAGCAGCGGTGAGTTGGCTACTGCGTCGGGGCTGGCGCCAGCTGGGCCTGATCGCCCTTTCCGCAGTTCCGGGTTGACTTCGGATTCTATTGCCCGAGGTCCTCCCGAAGTCCCAGCTGTCCAGTCGATCCTCATCCCCCCGGCCCTCCAGCCCGCCGCGATCAATCCGTGCCGGCCACAACCCACTTCAATCAGGTCTCCGGGAGCACGGCTTCCGCGCAGTTCGAGCGGCTCGAATCCCAGGCGACATTTGTCCTGCCGGGCCTCTAACCCGCTCTACTCATGAAGTAGGCCAAGCGGCTCATGTTTGCTGAGATTGCAGGCCCAGAGCCTGCCAACAAGCGCGGGCGATGACCGTCGGGCTCGATTCTTCAGATTCCTTCGACGATCACACTCGCCCACAGCTCGATACGTGCGGTGCCTGCGGGTTGCGTCGGCTTCAAGACGGACCAGTCCCCTGCGGTGTTGTTTTTCAACATGACCCGGGTTCCGATCCAGGCCCAAAGAGAATCATCCGAATGAAAAAAATCCCCCCGTGGATGGATCGTGGCCCGGGGGCCGCGATGTTCATCCCGGGAGGCTCTTCGCTCCGTTCCAGCCTGGAGCTTGCTCAGCGAAGCCTTTCGAAGTCTGCTCCCGCGTCGTCGTACAGCTGGAAGCTGAGTTCGTCGTCGTTCGCGTAGACGATGACGATTTCGTCGATACCGTCCCCGTCGGAATCGATCGCGAGCGGCGCGACTGCGCCGCGGAAATTGGACATGTCCGGCAGTGCGGCGGTGGTCAAGTAGCCGCTGTCGAGATTGGGATCCTGCATGGGCTCGAAATTTCGGCTGGCGTCGTCCAGGATCAAGAGTTGGTCCGCCAGGGGCCGCTTGAAGCTCACGATGATTTCGTCAGCGCCATCGCCATCGATGTCCCCCGCGGCGGTGAACATTTCGCCGTTGCCCCCGGCTCCGAGGATGTCCCGCGCAATTCGCATCACGCCCTTCTGGCTCTCGGGCAGCTTGAAGAAGGCAAAGCCCGTCGTGACGTCGTCGATGATCTGCAGCTTGTTCTTGCCGCCCTTGCCCGAACTCACGATCAATTCCTGCAGGCCGTCACCGTCGATGTCTCCGCAGGCGACGTGGGTTTCGACGAATCGATCCATCTTGTCCATGAAGTCT
>VRUH01000148.1 GCA_019456185.1 Candidatus Glassbacteria bacterium
AGAAGCAGGTAGATGCCGATTACATCCACCGGAAGGCTGGGAGTGACGTCGTACCGAATACGCATGGCTTCGCGGCTACCCCGGCTGGCCTCCCGCACCCGGATGTGATCCTCCAGCAACTCCGCCGCCCGTTGCCGGGCATGATCTTCAAAGCCCGGCTGAAGGGCTTCCATTCCATCCAGGGTGCGCTGGAGTTGGCGCTCTCTCTGCTCGGACTGGATGTTCCGCGAAGGCTCCAAGTCCATCAGGGCGAGTGCTTCCTTGTCGCTCATCAGGCGGGGCGCTTCGTCGCCGCTCTGCTTGAGCATGATGCATTCCTCGGCCAGCAGATCGTTGCGCTTGCCCACCTGAGGCCCACTTACATACTCCGCATGGATCTGGTGCCGCAGGCGAATCAGGTAAACCGTAGTACGGGCCGACACCCCGTCCGTGAAGACAACTCCGCACCGTGCGGCCACCTCGGGATTGTCCTCGTCCAGGGCCACCTCGGCCACATAGTCGGCCAGGCTTATGACGAGCGGATGCGCCCGGTGAATGTGGGTCACCCCCGGCGGAGGTTTGGGGGAAATGGAGAAACGAATATCGCCCTCGAATCCGACTGCCGCCAGTTGAGCCGCCGCCCCTCCTTTTAAGGCTTCGAGAGGAAGCCGGTAATGATCCTCATTTCGGTCGAGGGGTGCGCCCAATCGTTCCGCCGCGATGCGCACGAATCGCAAGACATCCTCACCGGCCCCCAGAACCTCCACCGTCTTGTGCCACTCCGGGAGTACTTCCTCCGGGCGAAGCCGACGTTGGGCGAACACGGTCTGCCTTCCTTCCCTGGCTTTCTCCTTTGCGCTTTCCCAGGCCCTGTCGACCTCCTCTTCAACTTCACCAAAGTCCAGCCTCATTTGTCTGGAAGCGTCCGCCAGACCTCCACTCTGCAGCAGCACGGTCTGCATGATGGCCTCCATGACCGCGTTGCTGTCAGATGGCATTGGAACGCTGACACCCAACTCCTTCCGGATCTTCTCTGCCTTTCTCAGGATGACTCGCAGCACCGCCCCGTCGACAGGGTTGTTGGCCCCATAGAGCATCAAGGCCCGCACGGTTGGGCTGGCCTGCCCGAATCGATCAACACGTCCTTCTCTTTGTTCATGCCGGGTTGGATTCCAAACCAGGTCATAGTGGACGACGGCATTGAAGTAGTGCTGGAGGTTGATCCCCTCGCTCAGGCAGTCTGTCGCAACCAGCACAGGGATGCGGCCCTCCTCTTCCCCGTCCTTCGAAAGCCGTGCAACCTTTTCATCCCGCTCATCAGGATTCAGTTCCCCCGTCACCGATTGGACGATGGTTTTCTTTTCTGGAAGCACCTTACCAAGCTCCTCTGCCAAGTAATGAGCCGTTGCAATGTATCGGC
>VRUH01000149.1:0-1141 GCA_019456185.1 Candidatus Glassbacteria bacterium
GATTGGCAATGGCCCGCGCCACGTCACTGTGCAGGGCCAGCACATTTTCCAGCTTGCGATCGAAGATGTCCGCCCACAGATGGCGGTCTGAGGCCGCCTCGATGAGCTGGACGTTGATGCGCACGTCATCTCCGGCGCGTAGCACGGAACCCTCTATCAATGCATGCGCCTGCAGCTCCCGGGCGATCTCCCCGAGGGATTTGTCCGACCCTTTGTACCTCAAGACGGACTGCCGGGAAATGACCGTCAGCGCCGCCAGCCTGGACAGCTCGGTAAGCAGCGCGTCGTGTATTCCGTCCACGAAGTATTCCTGCTGCGGGTCGTTCATCAGGTTCGCAAAGGGCAACACGGCCAGGCGGGTGATCTGCCCCGGTCTGATGGAGGGCACCCGTTCGCTCGTCCACCACCAGACCACTCCCGCCGCGATGAGGAGAACCATCACGCCTGCCTGGACCCAGCGGGCACGCAATGGCTTGCGGAGCACCAAGCGTGCCAGCCGCAAGAACCCGGCTTCCTGCTCCCACGGCAGCACGAGGCGGTAGACCGTCACCGGCTTCTTGATACCCTTGAGCTCTTTTTCGCCCAGCAATTCCAGGGGCAGGTCAATCTTGTTCTCAATCTGGTGCGCCACATCCTCGGACACGCAGATACCCCCCGACGATGCCAGCGGCTCGATGCGGGAGGCGATGTTCACCCCGTCACCCAGCACGTCGTCCCCTTCAAACACCACGTCGCCCACATGCAGGCCGATGCGCACCTGGACGCGCCGCTCCGGGACCACGACGGAGGTGTGGGCCGTCAGGGCCTTCTGGATGTCCACGGCGCACCGGGCCGCCTCCACCGCGCTGGCGAACTCCACCAGGAAGGCGTCGCCGATGGTCTTGATCTCTGTGCCGTTGTGCTGGGTGAAAAGGGGACGCAGGAGTTGACGATGTTCTTCGAGCAGCTCCAGGGCCAGGGCCTCGTTCTTTTGGGAGAGGGCGGTGTAACCCACCAGGTCGGTGAACATGATGGCGGCGAGTTTGCGCATGGGAACCTCGCGTTACATATATTTATCGAATATCCGTCAGGGGGAATATGCGAAGAAATAACGGGGATTACAAGAGGTTAGGCTAGGAGACCTGTCAGCCCACGGATTTAA
>VRUH01000149.1:1151-1390 GCA_019456185.1 Candidatus Glassbacteria bacterium
GGACTGGGAAGACAGGATAGAAAATGAGCCCCTTCAGGGGTTTTCCCTGACCCGCTCCAGCACCCGGCGGATGGTCCCCCAGTCGTACCCCCGGCGCTGGAGGAAGCCCGTCAGCCGGTTGCGCCGCTTGTCCAGGGGCAGGCTCCCGGTGGACCGCCACCGTTTTTGGGCCAGGGGCAGGATGCCCGTTACCAAGTCCACCTCCCCGAAAGTCTCTCCCACGACCCGGTCGATGAGGT
>VRUH01000150.1 GCA_019456185.1 Candidatus Glassbacteria bacterium
GAAAAAAGGCGCGGCGGAAATTGCCGACATAATTGGATTGAGGTCCGCGCTAAAACTCATGGAACGGTTCGGCGGGAGAAAGCTTTCCATTCCCAAAAGAATCAAGCCCGGTCATAGAATTTATTCGGCTATCGGTTCCAGGGCGTCCGCTGGCATGGAAAGGCATTATGGCTTGGAGAAAATTGACATTCCATTTCTTCGCGCCGTCATTATTCCGGCGCGGAATCGGGCCATTCGCAAAGAATACGATCAGGGCGCTTCCGTGAATGGCCTGGTTCCCCGCTACGGAATAAGCCGATGAACACCATAACCGTAAAACTCAAACAGGGCCTCTTGCTTGGCGGCAAGCCGCAATTGGAGGCCGTGATCCGCGAGTCCACTATGGGGGATTTGAGAGAAGCCCACGAAAATTTTAGTGACGACTCCAGCGCGGGAGCGGAAATGGTCAGATTGCAGATCGTTTCCATCGGGGGGATCGAGGGGCCGATCACTCAAGCGATGTTCGACAAAATCACCGTGACGGATTTCGACCGCCTGCAAAAAGCGGCGGATGAATTGGAGGCGCGGGGGCGTGAGGACGCGGAGGGTTGAGGGCCTGCTTTCCTCCGCATTGATTGTATCCAGGGCCACCTTAATCCCCATCGACCGGGTTTACCTCATGCCCCGCTCGGAATTCGATTCTTGGCTTTCCCTTATCGAAAAAGAAGATGGCTGACCTGAACACCAGCATTATCCTCCGCCTGAAAAGCGACCTGGCCCGCAAAGCCCGCAGGGACGGGGACGCCCTGGAAAAGATGGGGCGGCGGGGCAAGAGGGCAATGCGGGGCATTGGCGCGGCGGCCGGCGCGGTGGGGAAACGCCTCAAGGGAATGGCGAACCGGTACACCGCGCTGTTTTCGCTGGCGGGCCTCGCCGTGGCGGCCCGGCAAATGGCGGGTATCGAGGTGCGGTTCGAGCGGCTCGGAGTGCAGGCCAGGCGTAGCAAAGAGGAAATGAAGTCGCTCCATCAGAAAATACTCAACATATCCAAGGAAGAAGGCATCCGGGTCGACCCCGGCGAACTGACCGCAGGGGTGGAAAAGATCGTGGAAAAAACGGGCGATCTGGGCCTCGCCGAAGAAAACTTGCGCAACATGGCTGTTGCAATCCAGGCCACCGGGGCCTCCGGGGCGGATATCGGGGCGCTGATCGCGGACATGCAGCAGAAATTTGGATTGTCGGGCAAGGACGCCTTTCTTGCGGCTCTGGACATGCTGGTCAAACAAGGGAAGCTGGGGGCCTTTACTTTGCAGGCCATGTCCACCCAGGCCGAGCGCCTCACTGCCGCCTACGCCGCAACGGGGAGACGCGGCCCCGAGGCCGTGCGGGAAATG
>VRUH01000151.1 GCA_019456185.1 Candidatus Glassbacteria bacterium
GGGTAAGCCGGAACAGGCTCGCAAGTGGGCCGGCAACACGCTCCGCATCAAGCCCGATTTTTCAGCCAGGAACTGGCTGGCAACCCAACCCTACCAGGATCCCGCGGACGCCGAACATCTGTTGAACCTCCTGCTCCAGGCCGGCCTGCCGGAGTGAGAGATACCATGGACCCATCCGATACCCACCGCAAGTTGACCGCCATCCTTAGCGCGGACGTGGCGGGCTATTCCCGCCTGATGGGCGCCGACGAGGAGGCGACCATCGAGACCCTCACCGCCTACCGCAAAGTTTTTCTCTCCTACATCGAAAATCACCGTGGCCGCGTAGTGGACGCCAAGGGCGACGCCATCCTGGCCGAGTTTTCCTCAGTGGTGGACGCGGTGAGTTCCGCCGTGGAAATTCAGCGGGAGCTTGCCGCAAAGAATGCCGCGCTTCCCGATGATCGCCGCATGGACTTCCGCATCGGTATTAACCTGGGCGATGTGGTGGTGAAGGACGACGTGATTTATGGGGACGGGGTCAACGTCGCCGCGCGGCTGGAATCCCTGGCGGAACCTGGCGGGATCTGCATTTCGCGCCCGGTCTATGACCAGGTGGAGTCCAAGCTGAAACTGGAATACGATTTCCTGGGCGAGCAGCAGGTGAAGAACATCGCCAAGCCGGTGCGGGCGTATAAGGTACTGCTGGAACCGGGACAGGCGCCCACACGAACCGAGCGTGCGTTAAGGAAATTGGCCAGGGGTTGGCGCAAGGCCGCACTGGCGGCGACGGTGACCGTGCTGGTGGCGCTGGTGGCGGCGCTGGCCTGGAATCTTTACCGGCAATCCGTGAGTGATTCCGCACTGGCCGCCTTTGAAAAAGAAGCCGCCTTTCCTTTGCCCAACAAACCCTCCATCGCCGTGCTGGCCTTCGACAACCTGAGCGGCGATCCCGAGCAGGAATACTTTTCCGACGGTCTGAGCGAAAATTTGATCACCACTCTGGCGAAAATCCCCCAATTGTTCGTCATCGCACGGAATTCCTCTTTCAAATACAAGGGCCAACAGGTCGATGTGCGGCAGGTGGGGCGGGAACTGGGGGTAAGGTATGTGCTGGAAGGGAGTGTGCAAAAAGCCGGGGACCACATCCGTATCACCGCGCAGCTTATCGATGCCGCGACGGGAAATCACCTCTGGGCGGGAAGCTATGACCGCGAACAGAAGGACATTTTCCAGGTGATGGATGATGTCACATGGCAAGTGGTCAAGGAACTGGAGGTAAAGCTTACCTACGGCGAGATGGTTCGTCATGCCATGAAGGGCACAAAAAATTTCGCAGCCCTGGAGATATATTTAAAGGCTGTTCATAAATTCACCCCCCTGG
>VRUH01000152.1:0-425 GCA_019456185.1 Candidatus Glassbacteria bacterium
TTATTGAGCAAGCGTGGTCTGGCCCAGTTTATCCCGTTTGATTCCATTGATAACGCGCCGGAGGAGCGCGAGCGGGGGATCACCATTCAGACGGCCCACGTGGAGTATGAGACGGAGAACCGGCACTACGCCCACGTGGACTGTCCGGGTCACGCGGATTACATCAAGAACATGATCACGGGAGCGGCCCAGATGGACGGGGCGATTCTGGTGGTGAGCGCGGCGGACGGCCCGATGCCGCAGACGCGTGAGCACGTGCTTCTGGCCCGGCAGGTGAACGTGCCCTCCATCGTGGTGTTCCTCAACAAGGTGGACATGGTGGATGACGAAGAGTTGGTGGAGTTGGTTGAGATGGAGTTACGTGATCTGCTGAACAAGTACGAGTTTCCCGGGGATGATACTCCGATTATCCGTGGGTCGGCGCT
>VRUH01000152.1:435-1097 GCA_019456185.1 Candidatus Glassbacteria bacterium
TGCTGCAGTTGCTGGAGGCGGTGGACAATTACATACCCACGCCGAAGCGGGCGGTGGACAAGCCGTTTCTGATGCCGGTGGAGGACGTATTTTCGATCACGGGCCGCGGCACGGTGGGTACCGGCCGGGTAGAGCAGGGCATGATCAAGGTTGGCGAAGAGGTTGAGATCATCGGTTTGGGGGTCCAGGAAAAGACGGTGGTGACGGGTGTGGAGATGTTCCGCAAGCTTCTGGATCAGGGCGAGGCGGGCGACAATGTGGGTTTGTTGCTGCGCGGTATCGAAAAGGAATTTCTGCGACGGGGTATGGTAGTTGCCAAGCCTGGTTCGATCACGCCGCACACGAAGTTCAAGGCGGAGGTGTACGTACTGAAGAAGGAGGAGGGCGGCCGCCACACGCCGTTTTTCAATGGATACCGTCCGCAGTTTTATTTTCGGACGACGGATGTGACCGGTTCGGTGAAGCTGCCCGAGGGCGTGGAGATGGTGATGCCGGGAGATAATGTGAACATGGACGTGGAGTTGATCACGCTGATAGCCATGGACAAGGAGCTCAGGTTTGCCATCCGTGAAGGGGGGCATACCGTGGGTGCCGGCGTGGTAACTGAAGTGATCGAGTAATTATACTGCTATGGGCAACAGCAAGCGAGATCTGGTCATTCT
>VRUH01000152.1:1107-1336 GCA_019456185.1 Candidatus Glassbacteria bacterium
GCTGGATAAGTCCACGGAAAAAATTGTTCGGACGGCGAAAAATACCGGAGCCCTGGTTTCCGGTCCGATTCCGCTCCCGACCAAGCGGACGATCGTCACGGTGAATCGCTCGCCCCACGTGGACAAGAAGTCCAGAGAGCAGTTCCAGACCAAGGTTCATAAGCGGATAATTGACATCCATAACTCCACGTCCAAGACGGTGGATGCCCTAATGAAGCTGGATTTGCCA
>VRUH01000153.1 GCA_019456185.1 Candidatus Glassbacteria bacterium
GCCTGAATCTTGAGCCGGGAACCAAGATCGCTCTGCTGGGCAAGAACAGCGCCCACTGGATCCTGTCCGATCTGGCCGTCATGATGGCGGGGCATGTCACGGTGCCCTTGTATCCCACCCTGACCGGCGACGGCGCCAGGCAAATTCTGGAGCACAGCGAATCGAAGCTGGTGTTCGTGGGGAAGCTGGACGATTGGGGGGAACTGAAGAATGGCATACCCAAGGGCATGCCCATCATCGAGCTACCCCTGGCCCCTCCTACCGGCGCGCCCAAGTGGGAGCAGATCGTGGCGGAAACCGAGCCCCTTGAGGAAAACGTCTTCCGGGATCCCGGCGAACTGGCCACTCTAATCTACACCTCGGGCACCACGGGCACACCCAAGGGCGTGATGATCAATTTCAGTGCGATGATCGATGCCGCCAAAGGCGCGGCGGATAGGGTGGAAATCAGCTCCAATGACAGGCTCATTTCCTATCTGCCGCTCGCCCACTGCTATGAGCGGCTGGCCGTGGAATCCAGTTCCATTTTCAATAACATCCACGTGTTTTTCGCGGAGAGCCTGGACACCTTCGTCGCCGACCTGCAGCGGGCTCGCCCCACTTTTTTCTGTTCCGTGCCCCGGCTGTGGGTGAAGTTCCAGGCCGGCGTCTTCGCAAAGGTTCCCAAGGACAAGCTGGAGCGGCTGCTGTCCATTCCCATCGTATCCTGGCTGGTGCGACGCAAGGTACTGAAGGGACTGGGCCTGGACAAGACCCGGGTGGCCATCTCCGGCGCCGCACCGTTGCCCGAGGAAGTAATCCTCTGGTATCACAGCCTGGGCCTGGAACTTCTGGAGGCATACGGCATGACGGAGAACTTCGCCTATTCCCATGGCAATCCGCCCGGCGACATCCGAGTGGGAACCGTGGGAACGCCCGCGTCGGGCGTGGAAACCCGCATCAGCGAGGAGGGGGAAGTGCTCGTCAAAAGCCTGGGCACCATGATGGGATACTACAAGGCCCCGGAAATGACCGCGGAGGTGCTCACCGAGGACGGGTTCCTGCGGACGGGTGATCTCGGGGTGATCGACGAGGACGGCTACCTGCGCATCACCGGGCGGGTGAAGGAACTGTTCAAGACCAGCAAGGGGAAGTACATCTCCCCCTCCACCATCGAGAACCTGCTGATGAACCATCCCCTGGTGGAACAGGCCTGCGTGTGCGGCCTGGGCTACGACCAGCCCTTCGCCCTGATCATGCCCAGCGAGGAGGTGCGCCGGGACATGGCCGACGGAACCGGAAAGGAGCGCATCGCAGGGGAACTGGAAAAGCTGATCGAGCAGGTCAATGC
>VRUH01000154.1 GCA_019456185.1 Candidatus Glassbacteria bacterium
CGATGGCTGGGCTTGGATAACGTCCATCCTGGGGCAATGACTGAGTCAGGCCCAGGGCGTCTATGACCCCTGGTACATGAATTTGGGAAAGTTCAGAGCCTTCTATGCTTCTATGCTAACGTACCAAGCGGTTTAATTCCTTCGGGCGGGTCAGTGTCAGCAAGGCTTCGGTATAAGCGAATCTCCCTTTAAAAAATACAGCGTACTTCCACCATGCCGGATTATAACAAAAGTGAGCTTATCTCGGGGGCTAGTTAAGGGAGCTTGCGGCCCATGCCGTAGCGCAGGGGCGGTCAAGATGCGGGGACTAAACGGATATTACCGATGAGCGAAAAACTACCCAGTACCGCGCAGGTGGTGATCATCGGGGGCGGTATTATCGGGTGCAGCGTTGCATTTCATCTCACGAAATTAGGAATGCGTGATGTGGTGCTGCTGGAACGCAGGAATCTAACCTGCGGTACCACCTGGCACGCCGCTGGGCTGGTGGGCCAACTACGTGCGACGGCCAACATGACACGGCTTGCGCAATACACCACCAACCTGTTCGCCACCCTGGAGCAGGAAACCGGGCATGCGACCGGGTTCAAGCAGAACGGCAGCCTGAGCATCGCCACCAACGAAGAGCGGTTCGAGGAACTCAAACGCGGGGCCTCCATGGCCCGTACCTTCGGACTGGAAGTCGAAGTGATCGGCAACGACACCCTGAAACGCATGTGGCCGTTGATCGATGTTAAGGACGTGGTTGGGTCGGTCTACCTCCCCAAGGACGGCCAGACCAACCCTGTCGACACGACCATGGCGCTGGCCAAGGGCGCCAGGAAGGGTGGCGCCAGGATTATTGAGGATACCCGTGTCACCGCCATTCATACGCGGCAAGAGGGCCGTCACCGCACTGTCACTGGAGTCGCCACCGACGATGGGGATATTCGCGCGGAAATCGTCGTGAACTGCGCGGGCATGTGGGCCAGGGAGGTGGGCCGGATGTGTGGGGTAAACGTGCCCTTGCACGCATGCGAACACTTTTACGTGGTGACGGAGTTGATGAACGGCCTCTCCCCCGACTTGCCGATCCTGCGCGATACGGACGGATGTGCCTACTACAAGGAGGATGCGGGAAAACTCCTGCTGGGCGCCTTCGAGTCCCACGCAAAGCCATGGGGCATGGATGGGATTCCAGAGGACTTTTGTTTCGACCGGTTGCCTGCGGATGTGGAACACTTCCTCCCCGTTTTGCAGCAGGCCACACGCCGTTTGCCTGCCCTGGAAACTACCGGCATTCACACCTGGTTCAATGGCCCGGAAAGTTTCACCCCGGACGTG
>VRUH01000155.1 GCA_019456185.1 Candidatus Glassbacteria bacterium
ACCCGCAAACCCAGAGCGTGATGCCAACCGTCGCGGCCGAAGAACTCACTCCGTTCGTTCCCATCGTGCTCGCCGCTCTCCCCGTGGGTCTTTACCAGGTCGCCGGCTGGACCCGTTGGCTCAAGCCGGACGGGAGGATCGCCTACGGCGCCTCCCTGCTCGACACGGCCACTGTCACCTAAGACGTGGCGATCGTTCGCGTATGGCCAGGCCGTCCAAGGCCAGCGGCCTTCCGGGGGAGCATCCAGTACCGCTCATTCGGAGGGCAGTTAATCGCACAGAGCAAGCCGCGCCCGCGTGGGCGCGGCGGCTCTGCCAAGCAGCTCCACCAGCAAGCGCGTTTCGCGGATGCTCGCCGCGCCGTACGATATCACGACGCCAACATTGTCCACATCGCAACCGAGATGTCCAAAGGCTTCCCGCAACAGCCAAGCGACATTCTAATGATGGCGATGCTCGGCACCATCGGCCCTTTAGAGTTCACCAACGCGCCGGAGATGAGGTCAGTGGGAGAACGTGACGAGGTCTCTCTCGCGCTCGATCTGCTCGCGCGAACGCACGGCAGCCTAATCGTCCGAGGCCAAGGCCTTTGGCAAGCCCTCGCCCCATCTACCGCCGGCCATGTGCTCACCACTCAAGGTCCGGGCGCTGATCCAATCTGGACGCCTGGCGTCGGTGGATGGGCGCTCGTCGAAGCCCAAACATTCGCTGGCGCTGTAAACCACGCCTGGTTAAATCTCCAGGGCGGCTATCAACACCAGTGGGTTCTGGCCGACATCAAAACGGACGGTCTTAACCGAGAATTCCATGCTCGCATCTCTTTGGACAACGGCGATACCTGGAAAAACAGTGGCTATCGCGGAATGCGCCGCTGGCAGAACGACGTTGGCACCCCAGGCTCCAACACCTTCACGGGCAGCTGTATGTTGGCCGGCGGAATAGGAAACAGCGACGATCAGAGCGCCAACGGCGTCTTTGAAATCGTCTCTGATCTCGGACGATCAGACACCCGCAAACAATTCCATGGTTGGAACACAGAGTACAACGACGCAGGGCTCTACTACACCGCAACCTACGCCGGCTCGTACCAAGCAAGCAAAGACCCTATTAACGCGGTGCTCACCTTCATCAACGGCAGTAACTTCTGGGGCAAGATCAGCCTCTGGCGTCGCCCGCTCGCCTAACATCGCCCAGTTATTCGCGCCCCCGAGTCAGTCATGGGACTTCTAAAACACTTCCTCCCGAGACGAGAACA
>VRUH01000156.1 GCA_019456185.1 Candidatus Glassbacteria bacterium
CTCGCTATTCTAGCTATGTGATCAAACATGGGGCTTTTAAAACAATTCCTACCGCGACGAGAACAGATACCGAGTTCAATCGTCACGCGTGTCAATTTCATCGTCCGTATGGTCATCAACCCGTGCGACGCTCCGCTTGTGGTCTACGTTGAAACCATGTGGCCGGCTGCGCTGGAAGCCGCCATCACCGCTGTGGACTTCGGCCTGGCCGATATCGCCAGGTGCGTGTTTCGCCCGTGGGGCTTGATGAAAACGCCCGGCGGCAGAGGTCGGAAGGCAAAGCGGCCGAAGTTCATCCGCCGCCTGATGCGCCGCATCCCGCTGCTGCGCCTGGTCCAGGATCGCAAAATCGGTCGAAACTTAAAATGGCTATGGATCATCGACACAAAGCTTCAGTACGTGCTCTTGTGGCTCCTCATCATCGACGTGGTGAGCGAGTTCCTGTACCGCTGGACCTCTGCCCTCTACTGCACCGCGCCTTGCCTCATGTCCCAAGGTGCCGGCGCCGCGCTCGCGCACACTGACGGCGACGCTCACCTGTCCCTACTCGGCTGGCAGGCTATGGTCTGGAAGACGCTTAAATACAAGCGTGGCGGCGCCACCATCCACCTTGGCGGTGCCCGATTGGAAATGGGAAAGTGGCAAATATGCGCCGGCACGACGGCCAGAGCAACGAGCGGCGGTGAGCTACAGATATCCATGCGCCTCGTCATCGTCGGCGAGCCCTTGCCAATCGACCAGGACGGCCCAGTCTTCGTCACGCAAACCAAGACCGCCGATCTTGTCGCGTCCGCCTACCTCGAAGGCGATTTCAGCATCCATGCAGAGGTCAGGTCCGAAGGCGGCAATTTCGAGACGTTAGACAGCTATTTCTCAGTGATCGCAATCCCGGAAGGCGGACAACCGTTATGTCCCTGCACATAAAAAGAAGCCCGACCCCTTCTCAGGGGCCGGGCCGGGGTTTCATCCAAACTCAGCGCCTGGGAGACGCAGGAAAGGATGGCAATGTCTTACTGTGGTGAAACCTCCCTTGTCAACACAAATATATACGAGGGAACCGCCATCCGGTTGCTCTGTAAATGCTGGACGTGCGAGGACTGCCGCCCTCTCCGAACAGCCCAGCTAAAGGCGCTCTTTCAACGCGGGCACCCGACAACCCTCATCACGCTCACCGCAGGCCCGGGTGCCGGAGACACCGAGGCAGAGGCCGCTCTCACGCTCTACAAAGCATGGGTCCGC
>VRUH01000157.1 GCA_019456185.1 Candidatus Glassbacteria bacterium
TCCATGTCCGATGCCGAAGCCGCGGCATTCCTCAACGTCTACCAGACCTCCTACGTGGGATTGGTCCATAACGGGCGCATGCAACCCGGGGACATCGTCCTGGTGCACGGGGGGGCCGGAGGCGTGGGGCTGGCCGCGATTCAGATCGCCAAGGCCAAGGGGTGCACCGTCATCGCCACCGCCTCCAGCGAGGAAAAGCTGGCCGCCTGCAGGGAGCAGGGCGCCGACCACGTGGTGAACTACGCGGTTGAGGATTTCGTCCAGGCCGTGCAGGAGTACACCGCCGGGCACGGGGCCGACATCATCTACGATCCGGTGGGCGGGGACGTGTTCGACCAAAGCCGGCGCTGCATCGCCTTCGGCGGGCGGCTGGTGGTGGTGGGATTCGCCAGCGGGCGTATCCCCGAAATCGCCGCCAACCGCATACTGCTGCGCAATTTCTCGCTTACGGGGTTCACCCTGCACGGGTACAAGGCGCACCGTCCCCAGGTATTGGCGGATTCCCATGCGGACCTGATCCAGCTTCATGCCGCGGGACAGGTCAAGCCGGTCATCTCCCACACCCTGCCCATGTCACGCCTGGTGGAGGGAATCGAATTGCTGGAGACCCGGCGCAGCATCGGCAAGGTGGTGATGGTGCCCGGCAGCTTGGCCTGAGCCAAGCCCTTTTTTCCACCCACGGACAGGAGAAACTCCTCCCCGATGAGCGATTCACTCTTGCACCATTTCCAGACCCTGGCCCGGTACAACGAGGAGGCCAACCGCATCCTTTACGATGCCTGCGCCCGGTTGGACGATTCCGCGCGGAAGGAAGAGCGTCCCGCCTTCTTCTCCAGCATCCATGGCGCCCTCAACCACATCCTGGTGGGAGACCGCATCTGGATGGCCCGCTTCGAGGGCGGAGAGGCCCTGCAAAAGGGGAAACAGGGTATATGGAAGGTCGCCAGAGAGATGGGGATTTGAGTGAGTTTGTTGCAGCGTGTGAAAATGGAGATTACGGCCTAATTGACACAAGAAGGGGAAAGGATACATCTCAACTCATGTGCCGCCCTTTTCGACCACCCTTTACAATAGGTTCCAGACCAGGGAAAAATGATATCCTATGGGCAGAAAAGAGGAGTCAATGATACAAAACGAAAGCCCGAAACTGGCTGAGGCGAGGGGGAAACTCAGCCATTTTGTAAACCTTGCTCCTCAA
>VRUH01000158.1:0-792 GCA_019456185.1 Candidatus Glassbacteria bacterium
CGAACAGGCCAGAAATCTTGGAAAGGTCGGTGATGATGTCCTCGGCGATGCCGTCGCTGAAGTACTCCTGCTCCGCATCCCCGCTCATGTTCTCGAAGGCCAGCACGGCGATGGAGGGCTTGTCCGGCAGGGGCGGGGGCTTGCCCTCCAGAATGGCAGGCAATACGTCGCCGGAAGATTTTTCCTCAGCGGGGGCCTTGGAATCTGGTTGCCCTGCAGGCGGCCCGGCCTTCGGCCTGGAATCCAGAAGCACCCTGTAGGCCCGCACGGGCTCGGCGATGTTCTTGACCTGCTGCTCCCCCAAATACTCGTATTCCAGCTTCAGCTTGTTCTTGACCTGGTCGTAGGCGCTGCGCGAAACGCAGATGCCTCCGGATTCCGCCAATGACTCCAGCCGCGCTGCGACGTTGACCCCGTCGCCGTAGATCACGCCATCCTTCACCACCACGTCTCCCAGGTTGATGCCGATGCGAAAGTCCATTCGGCGGTCATCGGGTAGGTCGTTGTTTTTCTCGGCAAGCTCCTTCTGGATTTCCACCGCTCCGTTCACCGCATCCACCACGGCGGCAAACTCAGCCAGCAGCGCGTCGCCCTTGGCGTCCACCACGCGGCCGCGATATTTCCTGATTTTGGAGGTGAAGACCTTGCGGTAGGCGGTGAGGGTCTCGATGGTCGCTTCCTCGTCTGCGCCCATCAGGCGGGAATAGCCCACCACATCCGCACAGAGGATCGCAGCCAGTTTGCGCTGAGTGCTCTTCTTGCCCTTGGTGGACTTGGCTGCCACGGCGTGCT
>VRUH01000158.1:802-1176 GCA_019456185.1 Candidatus Glassbacteria bacterium
GGGCTGGCATGGAAACGGATTTTGGGATGGACAGGACATTGTGGGGCTTAGAAGATTTTTGCGGACAGATAGCCCCTCTCCAGTGCGAGCGCCTGCACGTCCTGGTACACGAGATCGAGCAAGTAGCCGCAGGCGTGCTCGGTGGCCTCGTTGGACTTGAGCAGTGGGTTGTCCGGATGGGCGTCGAGCAGGGTCGTGATTTCCGGCTTGATCATGTCCTTGTACAAGGTCATCACCAATTGGTTGAGATGGTAGGGCCAGAACTGGGGGGCAGACATCCCCGTTTCTCCCATGATGGCTTGCTGGTTTTGTTCGAATTCATCCAGCATTTCCGCAATCCGGCCCGCCTTCAGTGCCAGCACCCGCTCGTAGAG
>VRUH01000159.1 GCA_019456185.1 Candidatus Glassbacteria bacterium
GTCAAATGTTGTGTTTTGAGGTTTTCAGGCGGCTTTTTTTCAATCTTGATTCCGTCCTCGAATTTCACGCCTTCGATCACCTCGGCCATCCAGTCCGGTCCGTTCAGGCGACACCATGTCTGCTGAGCGCAGAGAGTCAGCTTGAAGACCATTGTGGAGGCGGTATCCCTGGAGAGGCAGCCTCGGGTCTTGGTGGTGCGCAACCGCACGGTGGCGAAGGTCGATTCGATGGGATTGGTGGTGCGGATGTGCACCCAGTGCTCCGCCGGGAACTCGTAGAAGGCCAGCAGCGTGTCGCGATCCTTGGCCAGGCACTCCGCGGCCTTGGGGTACTTGGCCTGGTATGAGTCGACGAAGAGATCGAAAGCCTTCTCGGCATCATCCCTGCCTTCCGCCATCCAGATTTCATGCAGGCGCTGCTTGGCTTGGATCTGAAGGCTCTTGGGCAATTTGTTGAGCACGTTGGCCGTCTTGTGCACCCAACACCGTTGCTGACGTGTTTGGCCGTAAGCCTTGCGCAGTGCCGTCCAGAAGCCCAATGCGCCGTCTCCGACAGCCAACTTCGGCCCCATCTCCAATCCCCGTGATTTCAGATCCAGCAGCAACTCCGACCAGGACTGCTCGCTTTCCCGGAAGCCGTCCCAGAGGCCCACAAGCTCCTTGTTGCCGGCCTCATCGGCGCCGACGATCACCAGAAAGCATTGCCTGGCTTGCTCCAGCCGCGCCTGGAAGTACACACCATCCACCCAGAAATAGGCGAAACGCTTGCCGGTCAGATCGCGCCGCTGCCAGGCTTCCAACTCGCCCTTCCACACCTCCTTCAAGCGGCTGACCGTGGCGGCGGAGAGTCCCGGCGCATCCGGCCCCAGCAACGCGGCCAGGGCCTCGGAGAAATCCCCGGTGGAAATGCCCTTCAGGTAAAGCCACGGAATCAGCTCCTCGATGCTCTTGGTGCGGCGCAGGTAAGGCGGCAGAATCGAGGAGGTGAAGCGGATACCCGACCCGCTTCGATCCCGCACGCGGGGCGCCTTGACGGCAATATCGCCGATCCCGCTCTGAATCGTTCGCTCCGGAAGGTAGCCGTTGCGAACCACCAGCCGGCGGCCTTGCGCATCCCTGATGTGCTCATGCGCGGCCACAAACGCCTCCA
>VRUH01000160.1 GCA_019456185.1 Candidatus Glassbacteria bacterium
AGGACGCCCCGCTGGCCGGAGGGATTCGTGGGGGCCATCACCCACCACCGGGGGTGGGCCGCCGCCGTGGCTGCCCGTGCCGCGGAATACCGGGGGCTGGGCGTGGACCTGGAGGTGCTGCGCCATCCCTCCCCGGCATTGCTGCGGCGCATCCTGCGCCCGGGTGAGCGGGAGGCCCTGGAGGGGCTGCCGGAGCGGGAACGGGCCCTGCGCTTCACCCTGGTCTTCTCCGCCAAGGAGAGCCTCTACAAGGCCCTCAATCCCCACACCGGGGTCTTCCTGGGATTCCAGGACGCGGAAATCCTGGCGCCGGAGAAGATTCCCCTTCCTGAGAGCGATACGGATGCGGCCGGCAGCGGGCGATTACAGTGGAGGCTGAGCGTGACCGGGGGAGAGGGTTTCCCCCCGGGGTACACCGGGGAGGGATGCTACCATGTGGAGGGGGACGGCCTCCTCACTGGCGTGTGGGTGGGGAGGGGGTAGGAGGCGCTGGCTGGAATGCTAATTCACATTAATGGTGTATTCGCTGCCCGATGTAACAATTGGGTGAACGTATAAATAGAGAATGGCTCCACCCATTGTTACTAGGCAAGTTTCACTCATAGTGTCGGAATTTACCGAAGAATCCAGGATTGCCCCATCGAAAAATTCGCCCGTACCATAACAGAATAGATGAACATCATCAGTAAGATCGGTGAGGGAGACAGTATATGGATTGGTGTCGGTAACAGAAACAGTATAGAAACTGCCCTCCGGCCCCACCGATCCCTCATAGGAAACAACGGTCTCCGAACCGAGCGAGACCGGGGAATCGTAGCTCCCCTCGGAGGGAAGGTCATCCGTTGCGCAACCCTGCAGCGCCCAGAGGGCGGCCAACGCTGCCATCATCAGGAGCAAAGCCCCTGCTCCACGCCTTCCCGCGCTCCATCCGCTCGCGTGTGCCCTGCCGATTTCGCGGCGCCGTGTGTTCCATTTCATGTGTGTGTCCTGTGATTGGTCGTGAATTGCGGTGCAGATTCCCGGATCGGGCGCAGGCCCCATCCCATCGATGCACCCATTTTGCCATGTTTTCCGGAAATTATCATGCCCGCTTTTGCCGTTGCAGTAGCAGTGGCAGTTCCATCCGCGT
>VRUH01000161.1 GCA_019456185.1 Candidatus Glassbacteria bacterium
CCTATCAGTTGATCCCCAAGGCGCCCGTGGACCAGGTGCCCATCTGGTCCTCCGGCTATGGCCGCACCGACGCCGCGGACGGGCGGGTCTTCAAATGGATCTTCAACGCCCCCACCACCTATTGGAGCCAGGCTTCCGCGGTGATCCGTTACATCGGATCCCAGGAGGGAGGGTTGAACAACCTGCGGGGCAAGAAGATCGTCCATATCTATCACAACAGCGCCTACGGCAAGGAAGCCAATCCGACCCTGGAGGTGCTCTCCAAGAAGTTCGGGTACAAACTGATGCTGCTGGCGGTGGACCACCCGGGCCAGGAGCAGAAAGCCACCTGGCTGCAGGTGCGCCGCTACCGCCCGGACTACATCTACATGTCGGCCTGGGGCGTGATGGGCCAGGTCGCCGTCAAGGAGGCCGCCTCCATCAACTTCCCCATGGATCACTTCATCGGCAACTGGTGGTCCGGCTCGGAAAGCGAAGTGAGACCGTCCGGCATGAAGGCCAAGGGCTACAAGAGCGCCACCTTCAACGGGGCGGGCTCCAATTGGAAGGTGCATCGGGACATCCTCAAGCATGTCTACAATGGCGACCGGGCCAAGGCTTTGGAAAACAAATGGGGCGAGGTGCTCTACAACCGCACCGTGGTGGGCGCCATTTTCAACATCGAAGCAGTGCGCACCGCCCAGAATCGCTACGGCAAAAAGCCCATGACCGGCGCACAGATGCGCTGGGGAATTGAAAACCTCAATATTACCAAATCCCGCCTGAAGGAATTGGGCGCGGACGGCCTGACGCTCCCCCTGAAGATCACCTGTTCCGACCACGAGTCCGGCGGCCCGGTTATTATCCAGCAATGGGACGGCACCAAGTGGAGCATGATCAGCGACTGGATCCCCGTGATGAAGGACGTGGTGCGCCCCATGATCGAGAAAGCCGCTGCCGCCTACGCCAAGGAGAACAACATCACCCCGCGTGACTGCTGAGGCGATCGCTATCCATGGTTGAAACGCAGCAAACCGAGGCGCAGGGGAAGGCCCTTCTCACCGTCAACAACATCGAGGTGGTCTACGATCACGTGATCCTGGTGTTGAAGGGGGTTTCCCTGGAAGTTCCCGAGGGG
>VRUH01000162.1 GCA_019456185.1 Candidatus Glassbacteria bacterium
ACGGTGGTATCGGCCAGGCCGCCCGGAGTGCGGACGAAGATATGGTCGATGCGCTCATTCAGTTGCGATTCGGCGTTCCTCAAGTCCGCGGCCTGGCAGCAGGTCAGGCCCGGCGCCGGCCCCTCCTTGCGGAACAGCCAAGCGTCCTCGAATTGATAGGCGGAGATGAGGTGGTAGGGCGGGGTCAACCCCGGCGCGGGGGCCACGTCCTCCGGCGAGGAATTCAGGTCGCCGACAATGATGGTGGGAAGCGCTCCAAACTGCGCCTCGATTTCGCTCAAGGCCACCAGCAGTTCCCCGGCCTGAGCCACCTGGACGGCCGCCGCGTCCCCTTCCTTCACCGATTCCAGGTGCGTGTTGGCGAACCGGTAGGAGCGATCCCGCACGGTGGCGTCCACGATGGTATAGCCCCGCGTGAACTCGATGGAGATTCCCATCACCACCACCGGCAGGTTAACCTGATAGTTTTCCTCAAAGGCAGAGCCGATGGTGACTCCGCCGGCCGCCAGGATCACATCGCGGAACGTCACCCGGGCATCGGCCAGATAGGGCGAACCCTCGTCGATCGGGAGCATGGGCAGCTCCACATCGGCGTTCTCGACCTCGGCGGCCACCCGATAGTCCAGGCCGCGCGCGGTCAATTCGCCCATCAGGAGATCCAGGAAATCGAATTCCACGTACTCGGCTGGTTGGGGATCGTTACCAAAGAAGTCCCCCGGCGATTGCGTGCGCACCAGCGCCACCTCCTGCAGCCCGATCAGGTCCGGACTCTTGGCGGCGATCTGATCCGCGATGGCCGCGGCCCGCTCGTGGAAGTTGGTGTCCACCATTTCCCAGTACACGTTGCGGACCCACCAGAAAAATTCCATTGTATCCGTAGCCTGCATGATCTGGAGGATGTCGGACCCCACGTACAGGTTCTGGGTCATCACCCGCAGGGGCCGGGGATTTTCGCCCCCATCCGCATAGTCAGCCCACACGGGCTGATAGAAAATGAGCAGGAGCAGCCCCGCCAGCAGGAAAAATGCGGATTTCAGGAGCTTCGTGCAACTCCAAATCGTCCCCATAACGGAACTCGGCTCTCGTCTTGAGCGTATGCTTGATGCAATCAT
>VRUH01000163.1 GCA_019456185.1 Candidatus Glassbacteria bacterium
CTTAAGGGCATGGCCGAAGTTCACCGCGCGGTTGGTCAGTCCGCGAGCCCGGGCGAACTTGATGTAATCGGTGCGCAGCACCTCCAGCATCTCCGAGCGCACCAGGCGCATGATCAAGGTCAACTGGAACATGCCCAGGGTGAATGCCGGCATGAGCAGGGACTTGATTCCGCTTACCGTCAGCAGGCCGGTTGTCCACCAACCAATTGTCACCACATCGCCACGGCCAAAGGTGGGCAGCCAGCCCAGGATCACTCCAAAGAGCAGAATGAGCAGAATGCCGATAAGGAAAGTGGGCAGTGATATGCCCACCAGGGACAGGGTCAGGAAAAAGTGGCTCAACCAACGGTCGGGCCGCAGGGCCGTATAGACACCCATCGGAATTCCGGCCAGCAGCGAAAACAACGCGGCCAGCAGGGAGAGTTCCAGGGTGGCCGGCAGGCGCTCGGAGATAAGCTCGGAAACCGGGCGGCCGATCTGGTATGAAATGCCAAACTTGCCCTGGGCCGTGTTGATCACGAAGCGCCCGAACTGAATCGGCACGGGGTCGTTGAGCCCCAGCTTTTCCCGCAAGGCGGCCCGCTCCTGCAGGGAGGTCTCCTGGCCCACCAGCATGGCCACCGGGTCGCCCACGTAGCGGAACATGGTGAAGGCCAGCAGCGCCACCACAAGCATGACGACGATGGACTGAATCGTACGGCGAACAATGAGGGCGAACATGGCCGGCCGGGATTCCCATTGCCTGAAAGGTTGTTACCGAAAATGGCAAAGACCCTGGCGCCACGAATACAACGCCGCGGCGACAGGGTCCAAACCGTGGAGGGGTGGAGCAGCTACTGCATGGTGACGTGACGCCAGCGAAACACGTTGTCCGGCCGTTGCTTGAGGCTGACCTTGTTGGACACGCCCCAGGACACCGCCTGCTGGTGCAGGGGGATATAGGATATATCGCGGATGGTAATGCCCCAGGCTTTTTCGATCAGGGCATCGCGCTTTTTCTTGTCGGTTTCCCCAAGAATCCTGGCTGTGAGTTTGTCCACCTCCGGGTTGCAGTAGCCGCCCAGGTTGAACTTCCCCCGGG
>VRUH01000164.1 GCA_019456185.1 Candidatus Glassbacteria bacterium
GACCAGGATTGCCGCCGGCTGCTGTGGATCGGCAAGGACCGCACCGCCAAGACGCTGCTGCGCTTCTTCCGCATGATCGGCAAAGAGCGGACGGCGGCCTTGCAGTTCGTCTGCAGCGACATGTGGCGGCCGTACTTAAAGGTGATCGCGAAAAAGGCCTCGCAGGCCCTGCACATCCTCGACCGCTTCCACATCGTGGCCAAGCTCAACAAGGCCATCGACGAGGTGCGGGCCGCCGAGGCCAAAGAGTTGGCCGCCAAGGGTTACGAGCCAGTACTCAAGCACAGCCGCTGGTGCTTTCTCAAGCGGGTCGTCAACCTGACCCGTAAGCAATCGGCCCGGCTCAACGACCTGCTCTGTTACAGCCTCAAGACGGTGCGAGCCTACCTGCTCAAGGAGAGCTTCCAGGCCTTGTGGGAGTACAAGTCGTACCACTGGGCGGGTGTCTTCCTCGACGCCTGGCTGAAGCGGGCCATGCGCAGCCGGCTGGAACCGATCAAGAAGGTGGCCCGCAGCATTCGGACGCACGAGCACCTCATTTTGAACTGGTTGGCCGCCAGGAAGGAGTTTTCGAGCGGAATCGTGGAGGGGCTGAACTACCGCATCAAACTGACCATCAGAAAAGCGTACGGCTTCAGAACGCTCGCTGCGGCCGAAATGGCCCTCTATCACGCCCTGGGCTGCCTACCAGAGCCGGAACTCGCCCACGAATTCTGCTGAGGAGGCCTTATTCCTCGGAGCCTGTCTATGCAAGATCCGGGCAGCGCTTGGAGCATCGAGTGCGCCGATCTCGCATCCGTTTGCCTCAAACGATGGACATATTCGCAGAACTGCTGAAAGATCACTATCGAATCGAATTGTCCGACAAAGGACGATTCGTGACGGAGGCGATCGACCTTTGGGGTGATCTGGACGCGCTCGCCGCAACGATGGCCGACACTCAGCAGCGCGATCTGCTTCGGTGTTTCGCAAGCGCGAACAAGGACGAGTGCGTTCGTGTATCATCGAGCAAACGGGGATACCTGTCATTTGACGATGTCGCGCGGATTCTCGGCGACGACCAACAGGCGGCCGTGC
>VRUH01000165.1:0-239 GCA_019456185.1 Candidatus Glassbacteria bacterium
GGTTTAGCTGAGACTGTTACCAGCCTTACACCTACCGCCTATCAAGCAGATAGTCTATCTGCGGTCTTACCTCCCCGATCGCTCGAGGAGTGGGAGATCTCATCTTGGGGGGGGCTTCGCACTTAGATGCTTTCAGCGCTTATCCCTTCCAGACTTGGCTACCCAGCAATGCCCCTGGCGGAACAACTGGCACACCAGAAGTCTGTCCCTCTCGGTCCTCTCGTACTAGAGAGAGCTCC
>VRUH01000165.1:249-1072 GCA_019456185.1 Candidatus Glassbacteria bacterium
CCAGGATGCGACGAGCCGACATCGAGGTGCCAAACCTTGCCGTCGATGTGAACTCTTGGGCAAGATAAGCCTGTTATCCCCGGGGTAGCTTTTATCCGATAAGCCACGGCCCTTCCACACGGTACCGTGGGATCACTTTGCCCGACTTTCGTCCCTGCTCGACTTGTAGGTCTCGCAGTCAAGCCCCCTTATGCCAATACACTCAATGCACGGTTTCCATCCGTGCTGAGGGGACCTTTGGGCGCCTCCGTTACCTTTTAGGAGGCGACCGCCCCAGTCAAACTACCCATCAGGCACTGTCCCCCATTTGGTGATGGGGTTAGGATCAAAACCGGACAAGAGTGGTATTTCAATTGTCGGCTCCACCCCCACTAGCGTGAGGGTTTCAAAGCCTTCCACCTATGCTACACATGACCAGCCTCAATTCCATGCCAAACTATAGTAAAGCTCCACGGGGTCTTTTTGTCCTGTCGCGGGTAACCTGCATCTGCACAGGTATTTCAATTTCGCCGAGCCCCTCGTTGAGACAGCGTCCAAGTCGTTACACCATTCGTGCGGGTCGGAACTTACCCGACAAGGGATTTCGCTACCTTAGGACCGTTATAGTTACGGCCGCCGTTCACCGGGGCTTCAGTTCAAAGCTTCGTCCTTCCGAAGAAGGACTAACCTCTCCCCTTAACCTTCCGGCACTGGGCAGGTGTCAGCCCCTATACTTCAGCTTACGCTTTTGCAGAGACCTGTGTTTTTGTTAAACAGTCGCTCGGGCCAATTCACTGCGCCCTCCGATTTAAGTCGGAGGGACCCCTTCTCCCTAAGTTACGGG
>VRUH01000166.1 GCA_019456185.1 Candidatus Glassbacteria bacterium
GCTCGAATACGATACCACCCCCAACCTCTTCCGGGAGCACCTGCTCACCGAGCCGCTGGATATCAAGGGTCAGGTGCGGCGCAACAACGGCCGGGTCACGGTGGCGGACAAACCGGGCCTGGGCATCGAGTTGAACTGGGAGTTCGTGGAAAAATATCAGGTGGAGTAGACCGCGGGGGCGGTTTTCCCTGCCGGCGCCCGCAACGTCCGGGATTTAAAACCTGTTATTTCCACCCCGGTTTCAATGCGATCCTCCCCCTTCCCACCGGGCTCCCCCGCCGCAATGCATCCCGGATGGCGCGAAAGGGTTTCTCTTTACTTCGAGTGAGGAAAAGGATAAGAAATCGGTGGATTTTTCATCAGGGTTTCATCTTCGCAATCCAAACGCCAACCCACCCTACAGGGGAGAAATATGAATCGCTTATTTCAAACATCATCCACCCGTATCACCTCCTGGCTGCTGCCCGCGGCCCTGCTGGCCGTCTTGTTTTTCCTGTTCGCGCCGGTTTCCAGCGTCTTCGGCCAAAATTGCCCCCGGGGCACTTTGGACACCCGGTTCTGCGACAGGGACGGCAATCTGACGGCGGACCTGCCCACCGACAAGAGCAAGTGGATCGACCCCAAGGTGCTCATCTTCGCCTACACGCCCGTGGAAGACCCTTCCGTCTATAAAAAGGTGTGGGATGGCTTCCTGCACCACATGGAAAAAGTTACCGGACGCAAGGTGCGCTTCTTCGCCGTGCAATCCAACGCCGCCCAGATCGAAGCCATGCGGGCCGGCCGGCTGCATATTGCGGGATTCAATACCGGGAGCAATCCCCTGGCCGTCAACTGCGCCGGATTCGTCCCGTTCACGATCATGGCTTCGAAGGACGGGAGCTTCGGGTACGAGATGGAGATCATCACCCACGTGGACAGCCCCGTCAAAAGCGTGAAGGACATCAAGGGCCGCACGCTGGCGTTCACGTCACCCACCTCCAACTCCGGATTCAAGGCCCCCTCCGCCCTGCTCAAGGCCGAGTTCGACATGATCCAGGACCGGGACTTCAAGGCCACCTTCTCCGG
>VRUH01000167.1 GCA_019456185.1 Candidatus Glassbacteria bacterium
GAACTGGGGATGCGGTTGGCCCGGGCGCTCAAGTTCATCTCCCAGGTGCCCCGCGATCAGGCGGAGACCATCATGAAGGCCCTCAATATCGATCTGGGGGGCCGCGGCGGCAGAATCGAAAAGAAGAAGGAGGACGGCTGAACCCGCTGACCGGGGTTCGTTAAAAGTTGTAGAACAGCGAGAACCGGTTCACCATGTGTTCGGTATCTCTCTCGGTCGGGACCGCAAACAGGGTGAATTCCCGGTTTTCCAATACCCGGATCCGGGAAATTCCCACCGTAAAATTTTCGAAGACCTCGAATTCGAGGCTCACAGTGGTTTCCTCGCTGTGATAAAAACTCTGGGGCAGGATGGATTGCTGGGACTCGCTATTCTCGTAGGAGATTCTCAATTTGAAAATGGACAGAGTTATTTCCAGAATTTCCTCGAACCAAGCATCCAGGCTGAGCACCGGCCCGGTGATGGAAGGGCTCTCCTTGCGCAGCCAGGCGGCCGTGAACTGGATCTTCTCCGGGTCGCCGAAGTGTACGCCGGTAAACAGGGTGAGCGATTCAAACTCGAATATTTCCCGGGAAGATGCCGACGGGGGATCCTCCAGCAACACCTCCAGCCTTTCTTGCCCCTCGGCCACTCCGATTCGCAGAAAACCCAACACCCCGTAAATCAATCCCACCTGGACTTCGGTATCCCATAGGATGTTCCGGCGGAAGGTTTGATAGGTGAAATCGTCCTCGCGGCTGGTGCTGCTGATCACCAGGTAGATTTCATCCTCATCGAAAAGCAGGTCGTGCCCGTGCGCGGAGATATAGGCGGACCGGAATTCCCGGGTATCTTCCAAGGTATAGGAATCGGTCACCTGAGTGTACTCCCGCTTCGCCGCCAAACCGCCCAGTCCCAGGCCGATTTCCGTTTTGATGCTGGCCAGAAACCGCACCCGGTTGGTTTCCTCCTCGCTGGTTTCCAGCACCCCCCCCGTATCGACCGTGCGCTTGTTGTCCTCGATCTGGGAGAGAGAGAGACTGACAAAGGAGAAATGGTTGATGGCCGC
>VRUH01000168.1 GCA_019456185.1 Candidatus Glassbacteria bacterium
GGGGTGCGGGGGGAATAGTTGCGCGAAGTGGAATGGTGGGGAGAGGAGCACCTGTGTCCATTCATCACCTCCGCCAGTCCCGTCATTCCGGCAGGCCGGCTTGGCGCCATTGCTCGCTCATCCGCTTCACGAAGGAGTGATCCTTGAAGGGCCGCCGCTTGAACAATTTGACGGCGGCGCCAACGGTAAAGTCCGGCTTGAGTTCCAGCAGGTCCTCCACGACTTCCCGCGCATCGTCTTCCCGGCCCAGTTCCATGTAACTGGCAATCAGATAGAGCCGCATCAGGCGGGCTTTGGCGCCTTGTTTTTGCAGGGCCAGGTAGTCCCGGAAGGTTTTGGCTGCTTCCTCATGGTTTCCGGTGAAGTAATGGGCCCGTCCCGCGTTGCCGCGAATATAGGAAGGAGGATACGGGCTGAGGCGTAGCGCCTTCCTGTAGAGCACGACCGCCTCTTCCGCCCGCCCGGCGAAGGTGAGGTTGTTCGCCAGCGACTGGATTGCAATGACGTGGTTGGGGGAGGCCTCCACGGCCCGCTCGCCCGCGGCGATGGCCTGCTCGAAGTTCCCCTTCACTCCGTGAATCCCCGCCTGCAGGGTGTGCCCGAGATAGACCCGGTCGTCCACGGCGATGGCTCTTTGCGCCAGTTCCTCGGCCAAGGCCAGCGACCGGGCGGGGTCCTTGCTCCAGCCGTACATTACTTCCAACAGATGGGTCCATCCCAGAAAGGCGATGGCCCGCGAGAAGTCCGGGTCCAATGCCAGGGCCTTTTCCAGCAACTCCCGGGCTCGCAGGTTGCCCCCCTTTTCCAGCCGGGTGAAATGCACGTCAGCCTGCTGGTAGAAATCGAGAGCCTGGTAATTGTCTGTGGAGAGGGCCTTGTAGCGGAACAATTCGCCCCAGGATAGTTTGACCCCCAGTTCGGTGGCGATCTTGCGGGAAATCTCGTCCTGCACCGCCAGGATGTCCTGCAACTGGCGGTCGTAGCTTTCCGCCCAGACCTGTTTTCCGGTCGCCGCCTCGATCAACTGCGCGGTGACCCGCAC
>VRUH01000169.1 GCA_019456185.1 Candidatus Glassbacteria bacterium
CTCTGCCTCTTGAGTTTCTCCATTCTGGCGGCTCAGGACAAGTACCCGGATACCACTCTGGTGCGGCCGGTGGAAATCGACGACGTGCTCAATAATCCAGGTATCGGGTTCATGACTTTCCAGCGGTTCAACGGAGATACGCTCAACTCCGGCAGCGGCTGGACCGAGGGTTTCCCAATCGAGTACCAGGAATTCGACGGCGACCTGACCAATCCCGACCACCCGGCGACCACGCTGGCTTACCATCGCGTCTACTGGAAATTTATCGAACCGGACGCGGACGATCAGTACAACTGGCCGCTGATCGACAAGGTGCTTAAAACAGCCGCCGAACGGGGCCAGACTCTTATCCTGCGGATCGCGCCCTATGGGACCGGGCCCGAGCGCGACGTGCCTTCGTGGGTCCGCAGTATTTTCGGTCCCGAGGAGCCGGACTCGCTCAAGGAATCTCCCCGCTGGCGCGTGCCGGCCAACGATCCCCGCTACGTAAAATACTATACCGACATGGTCCGCGACCTGGGCCGCCGTTACGACGGCCACCCGGACCTGGAGCTGGTCGACCTCTCGATAGTCGGCTGGTGGGGCGAGGGCGGCGGTAGCCGGGACATGACCCGGCAGACCCGCGAGGCGCTGGTGGACGCCTATATCGATGCGTTCCCCAACACTCACCTCTCGATGCTGCTCACCGACCCGGAGACTAATAAATACGGTATCTCCCGGGCCGATGTCGGCTGGAGGGTGGACTGTATCGGCGACCTGGGGTTCTGGGCCAAGGACCAGGGCGGCTGGACCCATATGTGGGATTACTACCCGCAGGGGATTATCGAATTCGGCATGGAGCACGCCTGGAAGAAAGCACCGATCAGCCTGGAAATCTGCGGAACCCTTCTCTCCTGGCGCAGGCGGGGCTACGGCCTGGAAGAGGTCCGCTATATTTTCGACCAGTCCCTGAAATGGCATATCAGCAGTTTCAACGCCAAGAGTTCCGCCGTGCCGCCGGAATGGTGGCCCGAGGTCAACCGCT
>VRUH01000170.1 GCA_019456185.1 Candidatus Glassbacteria bacterium
CCAGGCCGTCCAGAAACGGGGTCTGGTCTCCGTAGCCCGCGTCGGTCAATACAGTCTTGGGCTCAATGCCGACATCCCGGCCCTCGTCGATCAAATCCAGCGCGATCTTTCCCTTGGTTTGAAAGTCTATCTCGGAAGGGACCTGGGCTTTATCACGTCGAGCGGAATCTTGGCACCATTGCTCCGACAGATAGAGTCGGGCCATCACCGGCCAGTCGAATACTCCGTCCACATAATGGGTCGTGACCAGCACCTGACAGTTGTCCACCCGACCCAATGTACCCGAGTATTGCCGAGCGACCCCCACGGAATGGCTTCCTTTCTTTGCGAACCCGGTATCGTCCACGATCAACACACCGTCGCTGGCCGTGGCGTGCTTGACCATATGGGCGATGCGAAGGCGATCCATCTCGCGGGCATCCCATGCGGTGTTGGTGAGAAATTCCCGCAGCCGTTGGTCGTTGGTGCCCGGCAAAGTCCGGCCCATATCCGAAGCGGTTTTACGGGGAAGATCCGACAACAGCCCAGTCGTGTAGCGCTCCAGCGCATGTTTGCTCTCCGAGCGCCGTACCAGTGCGCTAAACGGTTTCAAATATGCCGCCAGTCCCTCCAGCGGCTCGGTTCCAGCTTTGAAAATAGCCATCGCTCCTCCTTGAGCTTGAAGGTTCGATGGCATAATAACCCAATCATTACAGAACGAACAGCTTAATGTAACCAAGTAGTAGTAGTTGCCATAGGCAAAAGCCTTCGCCGCCGGAGGCTCATTCCATCCCAGTCAGCCGCCCACCGCCGCCACGTCCACCCGGGTATCGTTGAAACAGGCCCCCTCGCTCAGGTCGGCCTGGTGACCGGGCGCCAGGGCGGAGACCGTCTGGCCGTTGGGGCTGGTGTGGAACCAGGCGCCCTTGGGGGAGGAGATCACCCCTAGCCGCACCGCATCGGTGACGCGCAAGCTCAGGAACACTTCGCCCAGATCGTTCCAGACCCGCACTTGGTCGCCGCCGTTGAGTTCCCTGGCC
>VRUH01000171.1 GCA_019456185.1 Candidatus Glassbacteria bacterium
ATATATTCCCGCGCCATGTCCTGGTTATAGCCGATGTACCAGACGTCATCCCCGCTTTCGCTGGCCGCGTAGAGGGCGTCGTCCGCCGCCTCGCTCCACGACAAACCAACGCGCCGGGACTTCTCGCACACCATCACGGGGGCGGTGTCGGAGATCCATTTTTGCTGGTACGTTAGGAGGACGGGAGGTGTGGTCATGTTATTAGGCTTAAATTGGGATACATGGATCAGTCTTGCTTCCGTGTTAATTGTTGGATTGATGGCAATCTCTGCCGAACGCTCGCGTAGGGGTGCACGTCTGGCGCGTAACGATGCCAATTTGGCGAGGGACGACGCACGGGAAGAGGCCAAAGAAGCCAGACGCGTTGCCCTCTATCCTCCACGGCGAAAGGTATGGGATGACCTCGTAAATATTCAAGACATCACCTTGACTAATGCGGCAAGCGCTAGCGCAGGGTTTTTAGCAATGAGGAGCATTCTTGAAGCTGCCATTCATATCTATCCAAAAGAGGTGCTGGATTTCCTCGAATCCATGCGCATCCAATACCTCCTTCTTGAAAGTGCATTTGATATTCTGGAGGGGGGGGGCGCACCGATAGAGAAGCGGGATGCTAGGGAAAGAAAGGGCGTCGCCTGTGATGAAATCACTGATCTTCTAGGCAAAGCCCGTGGTGTTTTTGCCGAGCACATCGACTTCTCCGGTTAACCCGCCACCCCCAATATCTTCTCCCGGATCGTCCCGGCCGCTTCATCGGTGAGGCCGCCCTTGCGGGCGATCTTGTCCACTTCCCGCGCGGCCGCTTTCAACTTGTCGCGAAACTCGGTCTGCCACTTCTTTTGCAGCACGGAGGCGCGGGTGAGACGGGCCACGGACAGGGTGATTTCCGGGAGCGCATCCACCAGGGACTTCCCGCCCTTGTCCGCCTCGAGCAGCTGCTCGAACAATTCCCCCTGGGCCAGCCGGATCAAGGCGTCGTTCATGGCGCCCGCATCGTCCCCCACCGTTTCGGC
>VRUH01000172.1 GCA_019456185.1 Candidatus Glassbacteria bacterium
AAGGGGTTGGGGTATGGATTGTGATAAGATTCTCTTCACCGTCCATGCCCTGCGCCGCATGTTTGAACATCGCATGTATTAACGCCGCATCGGAAAGGACGATGTGATCCAGGCCATCAGGGGAGGAGTAGTCATCCGGGAATACCCTGACGATACGCCTCATCCCAGTTTTCTCATTCTGCAAGAGGATGCCTCGCGCCCACTGCATGTGGTGGTAGCCCGCGATGACGAAGGGGGGGGAATGCACGGTGGTCACGGTGTATATTCCCGATCCCCATGCATGGATGCCGGATTTTCGAACCAGGAGGAATTGATGCATTGCGTATTGTGCAGGCAAGGCCAAACCAGCCGGGGTGAAACCACGGTCACCCTGACCCGTGGCGATACAACGGTGGTCATCAAGGGTGTGCCCGCCGATATTTGCGATAATTGCGGCGAACCCTACCTGGACGAAGACACCAGCGGGTGGGTGCTGGAAAGGGCGGAACAGGCTGTCCGCAACGGTTCGGAGGTGGAAATCATCCGGTACGCTGCCTGAAGCAAACGATGGGGGATTACGGATGGATAAGGCCGGTGCAATTAAAATCATCGAAAAATTGGCGGATGGGATGCACCCCGAAACCGGGCAACCCCTGCAACCGGGTGGTGTTCTGGACCGTCCCGAAGTGATCCGCGCTCTGAACATCGCCACCCGCACCCTCCGGGCTTCCCACAGATCGCAACGGGCCTTGCAGGCCGCCCCCAATGCCGGAAAATCCTGGGGAAAATCGGAAGACCAACGGCTGCTGGCGGATTGGGAAATGGAAAAAGACCTGCGGGTGCTGGCAAACCGTCACGGACGCACCGCCATAGCTATCCGTTCCCGCTTGATTAAACACGGAAAGATTGAACCATGACCCACCCGCCGGAATTTCGCCTGCAACGGTCCAGCCTGTTCGTTCCGGCGACCTCGGAGCGCTTCTTCGCCAAGGGCGCGGCCAGCGAGGCGGACGGTATCATCCT
>VRUH01000173.1 GCA_019456185.1 Candidatus Glassbacteria bacterium
ACCCGCTCCCGAGCGAGAAAATAGAAGGCGATTAGTGTAAGGAGAGAGGAGAAAAATACATCGGCACCGTATTGTTTCACTTCCGCGGAATAAAAAATAAGCCTCGGATTTATGGCGAATAGAAAAATTACAATCGGTGCCAATATCCCTTTAAAACAACGGAGTGTGAGCCAAGAAAAAACACCGAGTGCGGCAATTCCGAAAATAAACGGCGCCAACCTAAGAGAATATTCCAGACCTCCGATCATATTGTAGGCGACTTTCTCCAAGATCAGCCATCCTATAGGCGCTATTTGTCCGTAATCCAAAGACTGGAAAAGTTGGGCGAACGAGCGGTCGATAATATTTTTTCCAATCATTGCTTCATCGATCCACAGCGATCTGGCGCCGACGAAGTGCCAAATCCGCAGGACTAGGCCGATCGCCACTGTCCCGATCGCGAACGCCAGAGCTTGATTGGGAATGTTCTTAAAAAAAATCGTTGGCATACCACTCACTCGTGCTGCGCCTTCCACACGATTAGCCCGATGAGCCTGTCGGCCTCGACCCGGCCGCCGGGAAGGGCGGACCGCAACAACCCGTATTCCTCGGACTCCCGCACCTCTTCGCGGCGCGCCGCCCGCCAGGCCCGGCCGGCGTCCGACCGCATGACGAAGGAAAAGGAATCCTGCAGGCCGATCTTGGGCAGCATCCAGTATTGCGGGTCCACGTCGGCGGCCGCCGCCTGGCGCAGGATGTACTTGGTATTGCCGTCCTTGAGCTTCCATCCGGTGGGCAGCCTTATGGCGAGGGAAACCAGGTCGTCGTCCCAGTACGCGGGCGCCGGGCACAGGCCGAGCGGGGCCTGGATCTCCGCCGGCTCATGGAAAAACATCTCGGGGCACATCTGGATGGAGACGAGGGCGAAAAACGGGCCGAAGTCCCCCTCGCCGGCCTTCCCGGCCGCGTCCCGGAACCGCTCGGCGAAGCGCTCCACCGCGACCCGGTAC
>VRUH01000174.1 GCA_019456185.1 Candidatus Glassbacteria bacterium
GCAGTTATCCGCGTTTATCTGTGTTCATCGGCGGTTCCCCATGCCGTTGCAGTTCGCGGTTCAAATCCGCGTAATCTGCGCAATCTGCGGATTCCTTTGCTGTTGTAGTCAAAATCAGTGTTCATCAGTTTTTATCAGTGGCTTGATTTTGCAGTGGTATTTGCTTTTCCATTTCCCTTCTTTCCGATCTTTTCCATGGACATTTCATTAATTATATGATAGGGTTATGGAAACCGGGATTCTTTGGAGTCCCTCTTTTTTTGTCTCTAGCAAGGTGTACATATGGCTACCAAAAAACAAATCGCGGCCAACCGGCGTAACGCCAGGAAATCCACCGGACCCCGCACGGAAGAAGGCAAGGAGCGCTCGTCGCAGAATGCGGTAAAGCACGGACTGACCTCGCGGCGGGCGGTGCTGGCGGACGAGGACCCCAAGCAGTTCCTGGAATTCCGCATCGAGGTTCACGAGGACCTGGGGCCCATGGGAGGCGTGGAAACCACCCTGGCCAACCGCATCGCGGCGCAGATGTGGCGGCTGGCGCGCGTCCCGGCCATCGAGGCGGAGATGATGGACGCCCTGCGCACCCATCCCGAAGAGGGAGGCGGCCTTGCGGCGGCATGGGATGAGGACGAGTCCACCTACGGGGGCAGCCTGGCGCGGCTGTCGCGCTACGAGGTGGCCCTGGAACGGAGCCTGACGCGGATGCTGAAGGAGTTTCATAGGTTGCAGGATCGCCGTCTGAAACGCGACGCGGCGGAAATGGCGCAGTACGAGCACGAGTCGGACCGCTATGTGCCGGGCGGAATGGAAGCCCTGGACCGCAATCCGGACGGCAGCTACCCGAAACCCCAGAGGCCCGGGGGGCAGGGCGGGGCGGGAGGTGGCGGAAGAGCGGAAGCGGGATTACGAAACGAACCCGATTCGGGCGGGGAAAGCGTAGGAATTCACGCCTTCCGGGGAATTCCCGGGGACGACGGAACCTGAAAT
>VRUH01000175.1 GCA_019456185.1 Candidatus Glassbacteria bacterium
GGGATTCAGCCTTGAGCCTGGGCTTCTTCCCGCCCTTTTTCCACGTTGACCCGGAAGAACAGCACCAGCCCCCCGGCTAGGAAAAACAGGGTCAGGGAGAGCAGGGCCAGCCGGGTATCCCCCGTCAGAAGGAGCAGCCCCCCATAGACGAAAGGTCCGATCATGGCGGAAACCTTGCTTGATATGGCGTAAAAGCCGAAAAATTCCGCGTTCTTGCCCGGCGGCACCAGGGAGGCGAAGAGAGAGCGGCTGATGGCCTGTCCCCCGCCCAGCACCACGCCGATCATTGCCCCCATGATGTAGAACTCCCACAGCACCTGCACCACCTGCCCGTATGTCACCACGGTGGTGAATACGATCAGGATAAAGTATAGCGTGCGCTTTTCCCCATAACGGGTGGCCAGCCAGCCGCAGAAGATCGCTCCCGGAAACGCGATCAACTGGATCATGATCATCACCGGAATCAACTCGTTGAGCGTGATCAGCTTCGCCATCGTGCCATCCACGAAGATGTTCTGCAGAGCATAGGGCGTGGCGTTGGAGATCAGCGTGGCGATGCCGTCGTTGTAGAGCAGGAAGGCCAGCAGAAACCAGGCGGCGTTGGGAGTGCGCCGGATGCCGCCGATGGTGTGGCCCAACTCCCGCAACACGGCGCCGAATCCCACCCTTCCGGCCTTGCGGGCGGGCCGCTCCCTGAGCAGGACGAAGGTGAGCAGCGCCCAGCCGCCCCACCACAGGCCGATCAGCAGAAAGGCATTGTGCACCGAACCCCGGGGGGGCACGAAGAAGGCCAGGGAGGCGATCAGCACCAGCACCCCGCCCAGATACCCGAATGCGAACCCGGCGCTGGAAAGATAATCCCGCTCCCGGTCATCGGCGATGTCCGGGAGAAAGGCGTTGTAGAAGACGTTTCCCCCTTCGAATCCCACGTTCGCCAGCAGGATCAACAG
>VRUH01000176.1 GCA_019456185.1 Candidatus Glassbacteria bacterium
GTCCACGGCCGCGAGGGCAATGCCGAGCAGGACAACGCCGAGAATTCCATAGAGCAACAATTTTTTCATCGTTTCCTCCCTTTTCTGAACCTTGCAATCGTGCACTGATAGGTCGCGCGCTCAAGCTCCTCGGTTCTTTGCAGCTTCTTCCACTCCTCGGCATCTATGTGCTGCTCGATCGCCGCCCGCACTCGGCCGCGCAACACATCGGGCGGAAGTGCTTCCAGCTCGGCCGCATCCGTGCCGTACTCTTTGACGAAGCCTTTGTAGCGAGCGTCCTTCGCCTTCGCCGGCAGAGGGATGATCTCAAACTGCTTCAGGTCGCCAGGGATCAAGGCCAGGCGAGTCCAAGAAATGCCACCTACGGGCCGGCCCAGCGACTTAAGCATCTCGGTTAATCCCTCCTTGCCAGCCCGTTCGATGTCATGGCCGCTGGGGTCGTGGTCACCGAGATAGTACAGATGGATGGGCTTGGTGATTTCGCACATCTCCTCGGCCGCTTGGTGCAAAAAGGTCAGACTGGAATAGCCCCGCACCGGGCGTAGGTTCACGTCATACCCGTAGGTGATGCCGCTCACCACCCCCGCGATGGCGTCCTTCTCCACCCAGATCTCCACGTAGTTTTTCTGCCGCGCCCAGAGATCTTTTCGATACAGCTCAGTGGTGTCATCGACGAAATCCGACAGCCCTGACCACGACGACGGCTTGATCCGAGTGCGGATGTTGTCCACCAAGGCGCGGAACGGTATCTCGCCGCTGCGCCGGGCGAGGCCGATGATCCGCGCCAGCTGTCGGTAAGACCGCTTGCACTCTAGGGTGTCCTCGCCCCGCAGGACATGATCAGAGAGCAGCAGATAGTACAGGTGCCGCAGCGTCATGGGCCGCTCTACGTCCAGCAGCACCTGGGCGGCGTCGATGATTTCCTGCGTCTTGTGGGTACG
>VRUH01000177.1 GCA_019456185.1 Candidatus Glassbacteria bacterium
AACAGAACGCGAGAGTGTTGCCCTCGATATTGGTGACATAACCCATGAAGGAAAGGTTGTCGCAAAGCTCGGTGACCGAACGCGGGTCGTGATGCCATCCGAAGGCCCTTTCAAACGGCGGCTCGTCGGTGAGCACGATGTTAAGATCCCAGTCCATTGAGCGCCAATAACGCTTACAACCGGTGAAACGAATAGGATCCTTGGCGAGATACTTGGAGACGTACGATGCCGCTTGGCGCGCGTTGTGCACCCTTCGGATATCAACGATGGGAGAGCGCGCAAGGTGGCGCATCCGGTTTGATAACCATTTCTGGCTTACGAAGGCGACCCTCGCGAGGATATGTAGGTGCGGGCGCCCCTTCTTGGTTTTCTCAAAGACCGCGATGAATGGAGGGTTTTTCATGCCCTTCTTTTCGACCAGCTCACGGCGGATCCGCCGCCACGCCTTGACGAGGGTCTGAGCGGCCTCCGGAGGGGTTTCTCCTGCGGCCGGGCTTGCGGTGAGGGTGATGAAGGTTGTTGGGTGTCCGCGCCGCGCTAGCGCCTTTAACCGGGCTTTTTGCCCTGGGGCGCAGTCCGGGCATGTCCAACATTTGCAGAGCAACCGGACGGCGGTCCCCTCCCAGGAGTTTGTGTTGACAAGGGTAGTATCACCGCAGTACATTGCTCGCGTCGTTGGTTATGCCTGTGGTTGGGCTGTTGCTGATGACCCCCCGGCCGGGCCGCTGAGCAGCGGTCCGGCTTCTTATTAATTGCAGGGGCATAATGGTGCTCCGCCGTCCGGAATAGCGATCACTGAGAAATAGCTATCTAATGTTTGGTAATTCCCGCCCTCCGATCTAACCTGTACGATGATGCTCATATCGCCTTCAACGTAGGCGGAGGCGAGAAGGTCGGTGGGATCCGTTTGAGTGACTCTGACC
>VRUH01000179.1 GCA_019456185.1 Candidatus Glassbacteria bacterium
CCTTCCTCTGCGGCGGCGGCTTGACCGTGTACCTGTTGCAGGCCGGGGGCTTCCACTGGAGCCTGCTGTCCCCCTGGGCGGGGTGATATGGAAATTCACAAATAATGTAGAACCCATCTTGTGATCGAAACCATGAAGCTCTTCGCCGTCGAGTAGGATGGGCATGGCGTTTTACCCGATTAATTGGTACTGTTTCGTCCAGGTGAAATCATGGCTGAAGACAGGCTTGCAAAACTGGAAGAACTCTCGGACGAGGAAATGGAAAATCTCGTCTCGTGGGCGCGCCGGATCGCCCCGGGCGGGGTGACGGAATTATCCGGCCATTCCGGCGTTGCGTATCATCCCGAAACGACGCGCTTTATCGACCCCGGTATCGAGTACTTCATAAGAACCGAACTCGACAAGCTGGAAAACTCACTCAAAGCCTACATCCAGAAAGAACTGCGATCCCAAATGATTTGGTTCTTCGCCATGCAAATCGCCATCGTCTCCACCGCTTTCGCCTTGTTCAAATTGCTGCCCTGAGTCCCTCCGTTTCCTTTTTTTCCTTATTCGCGTTGGTCCCCCTGGCTGAGGTGAGGGAATGGATGAAGCCCCCGGCGGCTACCCCTTGAGAAACTCCGCCAGCGCCTGGAAGGCCAGGGCCCGCATGGAATGGAGGCGCTTGGTTTGCGGGGCCATTTCGCCGTAGGTGACGGATGCCCCCCGGGGCTGGAAGATGGCATCCCAGCCGAAGCCATGGTCCCCCCGGGGAGGAACGATCATGCCCTCCATCCGCCCCTCGAAGAGATGAACGGACTCCCCGTCGTGATACCCGATGGTGGACACGGCTTCGGCCCGGAAATCCCCGCAGGGTTCCAGCGCCCGCACCAGTCCCGCCGTTCCCAGATCGGCCAGGAAGTACTT
>VRUH01000180.1 GCA_019456185.1 Candidatus Glassbacteria bacterium
GCCATCGCGGACGACCAGCAGGTCTCCATGGCCATGGGGATCGACGTAAAGCGCTATTTCGGCATCTCCTGGGCCATTGCCGGCGTGGTGGCTCTGGTGGGCGCGTTGATCTGGGGCAACGCCATCGGGGTGGATGTGCAATTGGCCCTGCTGGGACTGAAGGTGTTCCCGGTGGTGATCCTGGGCGGGCTGGACAGCATCCTCGGAGCCTTGGTGGGCGGGTTGATCATCGGCTCGGTGGAAGCGTTGGCGGCCGGGGTGATCGATCCCTACGTGGGTGGGGGCACCAAGGACTTCACGCCCTACGTGCTGATGATCGTGGTATTGATGGTGCGGCCCTCCGGGTTGTTCGGGAAGGAAGACATTGAAAGGGTATGAACACGCATGATTCACAGGGAAGCCGCCACATTCAAGCGCACCTATTCGGAGGATTTGGCCCTCTATCCTTATCCATTGCCCAAATACACCATGATGGCGGTGGTGGGGATTGTGTTCGCCGTTATTCCCATGGTGGCGTCGGATTATCTGCTGAGCCTGCTCAACCTGATCGGGATCGCCTCCCTGGGCGCCATCGGCCTGAATATCCTGGTGGGGTATACAGGCCAGATTTCCATCGGTCACGCGGCCTTCATGTCCGTGGGCGCTTATACCGCGGCCAACCTGGTAACCCGGCTCGATCTGCCCTGGTACCTCGCCATGCCGGCGGGAGGCGCCATGGCGGCCCTTGTGGGGGCTTTTTTCGGCATTCCCTCCCTGCGCATCAAGGGACTTTACCTGGCCATCTCCACCCTGGCCGCGCAACTGATTATCGAGTGGACCCTCAATCACGTCACCTGGATTTCCGGGGGGGTGGGCGCTTCCATCTACGTGCCCCGCCCGGTGATCTTCGGTTTTACGATGAAATCC
>VRUH01000181.1 GCA_019456185.1 Candidatus Glassbacteria bacterium
CGAGATGTCCAAAGGCTTCCCGCAACAGCCGAGCGACATCCTGATGATGGCGATGCTCGGTACCATGGGGCCTCTACAGTTCACCAACGCGCCGGAGATGAGGTCAGTGGGAGAACGTGACGAGGTCTCTCTCGCGCTCGATTTACTCGCGCGAACCCACGGCAGCCTAATAGTCCGAGGCTTGGACATTTGGGAAGCTCTCGCGCCATCTACGCCCGGCTATTTCCTCACCACCCAAGGTCCGGGCCTCGATCCGACCTGGACGCCAGGGACGGGCGCCTGGGGAATAGTGGACTCCCACACCTTCGTCAACGAGTTCGAACGCGAATACCTTAATGTCGCGGGCGGGTTCGAGCACCAGTGGGTCTATTCCGATATCAAAGCGGACAACCCGGACGTTATCTTGTGGGCGCACATCTCGCAAGATGGCGGCGCAACATGGAAACTTGGCAATTACAGGTTCATGGGACGCATCGAAGGCCACACCGGCCTAATGTTCTCTTACACCACAGGTCTCGGAATTAAGCTGGTCCGGAAACTTGGAAACAATCCAGGCCAAGTAGCGAACGGCGTCTTCCAAACCGTCAGCGATCTCAGTGGAACCACCAACAAAAAGCACTTCCACGGGTGGGATACAGAGCTTGATGACGCCGGCGTGTTCCACATGAACCGCTACGCCGCGATCTATGACAACGATGATGACCCTATAAACGCCGTCCGCATCCAAGTCAGCGCCGGACTGTTCTCTGGAACGATCAGCCTCTGGCGTCGCAAGCTCCCATAACCGCGCCTCGCTATTCTAGCTATGTGATCAAACATGGGGCTTTTAAAACAATTCCTACCGCGACGAGAACAGATACCGAGTTC
>VRUH01000182.1 GCA_019456185.1 Candidatus Glassbacteria bacterium
GCGGAGAATAAATTGCCGGAGGACCCCATTCCTCCGGAAGCCATCCAGTCCGATGAATTTTCCTGGCTCGGATCGGAAATTTTTCCCATCACGTCTTACTCGCCGGAAACCCGCCTGGGCCTGGGGGTGGCCACATGGCTGATCGGAGAGGAGGCCGCCGGGGACAGCCTTGGGCAACCGGACAGCCTATGGGCCAGCGCCATGGTTACCCAGGAGAAACAGTACCACTTATGGGTGATTCCGGAAGTGTTCCTGCTGCGCGACCGGTACCGCATCAAGGCCAATCTGGAGTATCTGAAATTTCCCACCCTGTTCTACGGAATCGGCAACGACACGGTTCCCGAAGCGGAGGAAAATTACACCCCGATCATCTGGAGGGTGGAGACCGAGTTTACACTCAATACGGCCGGCGGCTGGAGACTGGGGCCCATCCTTGCTTTCGAACGCACCGCAATCGTGGAAACAGAGCCCGGTGGATCCCTCGGGAGCGGGGGCGCGAATGGGGCGCCGGGCGCGCAAGGGAGCGAGGTGACGGGATTCGGAATGACCGTGCGATTCGATTGGCGGGAACATCCTTTTGGTCCGCGGGAGGGAGGATTGATTGCGCTGTCCCTCCTCCGGTTCAGGGGCAGCGCTCCCGATACGCAATTCGAATATTTACAATACAAGGCCGATCTGCGTTGGTTCTTCCCCCTGGCGGAGGGACATGTGCTGGGATTCCAGTCCCTCTGGCAGCACATTTCGGGCAATGCCCCATTTACTTCCCTGCCCAAGCTGGGGGGAAAGCTGATGTTCCGGGGAATGTACGAAGGGCGCTACCGGGACCATGCCCTGCTGGCATTTCAATCCGAATACCGGTTTCCCAT
>VRUH01000183.1 GCA_019456185.1 Candidatus Glassbacteria bacterium
AGTTCGGAGAGCGCCTCGCGCAGGGAGCCGGGCATCTTGGGCACCTTGGCCAGTTCTTCCGGCGGCAGGCCGTAGATGTCCTTCTCCAGTGGATCGCCCGGATGGATCTTGTTCTGGACGCCGTCAAGACCCGCCATCATCATGGCCGAGAAGGCCAGGTACCCGTTGCAGGTGGAATCCGGACAGCGGAACTCGACCCGCCGCGCCTTGGGCGAGGACACGATGGGGATCCGCACTGCCGCCGAGCGGTTGCGGTTGGAATAGGCCAGGTTGATCGGCGCCTCAAATCCCGGCAGCAACCGCTTGTAAGAGTTGGTAGAAGGATTGGTTAATCCCGCCAGGGCTCGGGAATGCTTGAGCAACCCACCGATATAATGGAGGGCCATTTCGCTCAGCCCGGCGTACTGGTCTCCGGCGAACAGCGGCTCCCCATCCTTCCAGAGGGATTGGTGGGTGTGCATCCCGTTCCCGTTGTCGTTGTACATGGGCTTGGGCATGAAGGTCGCGGAGCGGCCATAACGCTTGGCGATGTTCTTGATGATGTACTTGTACCATTGCAGGTTGTCCGCCGTGTTCACCAGGGTATCGAACCTGATGTTAATCTCGTGCTGGGCCGGCGCCACCTCGTGGTGCGAAGCCTCCACGGTAATGCCCAGGGACTCCAGGGTATTGACCATCTCCGACCGCATGTCCTGCATGGAATCGGACGGCGCGGTGGGAAAATAACCCTGCTTGGGGCGCACCTTGTAGCCCAGGTTCCCGTTGAGCTCCCCGGTGGTCCAGGGCGCTTCGGCGGAGTCGATGTAATAGTAGCCCGCGCCGGAATGGGTGTCGTAGCGCACCGAATCGAACACGAAGAACTCGGC
>VRUH01000184.1 GCA_019456185.1 Candidatus Glassbacteria bacterium
GGGAGATGCTCAACAGCATGTATGCCGCCGAATAGTCCGGATCGAGCGCAAGAGCTTTTTCCAGCCGGATTCTGGCTTGATGGTTCGCTCCGCGCTTCATCACCCGGAAATCTTTCAACGCCCTGAGAAAAAGGGTATTCGCCTGGATATTGTCCGTGCCCCGGTGATATAACCGGGCCTGTTCGCCACTGGTGAGCTGTACCGCAAGTTCGGTCACCACTTCTTCGGTGATCTCATCCTGGATGGCGAACACGTCTTGCATTTGCCGGTCATAGCTCTCCGCCCAGAGGTGATTTCCCGTCGCGGCATCGATAAGCTGCACGTTGATGCGGATCTGGCCGGCGGCTTGTTGCACACTCCCTTCCAGCACAAACCTTACCCCCAACTCCCGCCCCACCTGCCGCACATCGACCGGCTGGCCCTTGTATTTGAAGGAGGAATTGCGGGCGATGACGAGCAGGCCCGAGAGCCCCGTAAGTCTGGTGATGATGTTCTCGCTGAGGCCGTCGGAAAAGTATTCCTGTTGCGGATCGTTGCTCATGTTCTGGAAAGCCAACACGGCGATGGAAGGCTTTTCGGGCAGGGGGAATGCGGCTTCTTTTTCGAAGGCGGCCAGCGCGGATTCGACCACGGATTGCCGGTAAAGATTCCAGGCCAGCGCCGCCACCAGCGCCACCAACACCGCCGCCATTGCCACCAGTGCGCCCTTGCGCCAACCCCTGGCCAATTTCCTTAACGCACGTTCCGTTCGGGTGAGGGCCTGTCCCGGTTCCAGCAGCACTTTATAGGCCCGCACCGGCTTGGCGATGTTCTTCACCTGCTGCTCGCCCAGGAAATCGTATTCCAGTTTCAGCTTGGACTCCAC
>VRUH01000185.1:0-276 GCA_019456185.1 Candidatus Glassbacteria bacterium
GGCTCCGGCGAGGGGAGGTCCGGGTTTACAAAACCAGGGGTGGGGGGCACCCCTGGCGGAATCACCGGTGCCGACGCCTCCGGAAACGTCGGTTCGGTCAATTCTTGCGACTGCGCGAGGCGCCACCCAGGTTCCGGCTGGAATTCGATCATTACACGTCGGTTGCGAGGATTGGCCCGTTGTGTCCGCACCTTCAGCGTCGCTTCACCCGCGCTTTCCTTTGAGATCGCTGCCTCGGGCATAGGGCTATTCTTGTCGTGGACGAGTGCTTCGCGC
>VRUH01000185.1:286-856 GCA_019456185.1 Candidatus Glassbacteria bacterium
TTAAGATTGTACCCCTCGTCGCCGACCGCATCGGTGTACCCCGTCACCCTGACCGAGCCACCGGGGTAGAATTCCAGCAGTTCCTGGAGAGTCTTCGCCAGCCCCGCCAAGCGTTTACGATGCAAGTCCGTCAGGTCCGACTTGTCGAATCCGAATTCGTCCAGCACAAGATAGCCCCTCATGCGGGCGAACGACGGACCCGGACGCAGCCGGACATCCGCCGCGCCGGGCAGTGCTTGGCGCATGATCGTACCGCCCGCCACGCTGGATTTCCGCCCCGCCAGCGCCGAAGCCGTGGGAAAGTGCGAACTGGCGGCGCTGGGGTGGTGGGACGGCTCTGCAGTGCGATGAATTGCGGTTGGCCTCGCAAATTTCTTAATACAAACCGTTTGTAATTTCATGGCATGGCCTTGAGTATTCTCCTGGGACGTATCCGAGCAGCCACCTCCCAATGTGGGCGATTACCAACGAGTTACGGAATGTCAGCCCCATTAGGATTCTTTTGATTAAAGACCTACCTTTTCATAACACATTAGCCTTGTGATTAAACTAAGGGTTCTTCTTAGACGG
>VRUH01000186.1 GCA_019456185.1 Candidatus Glassbacteria bacterium
CGCTCATCCCGGAAAATGCGCCGAGTTGGCAAAAGTGAACTGGGAGGGTCCCTGAGCAAGGCTCCAATCGATTACTGCTTCCCGCCAGGCGTTCTGACTTTGGGAAGCGGTACCCGCGGCCCATTCCAGGGGTGGGTATCCGGTGATATCCCGGCCCCGGCCACACCATGTCGTGGTTGCCCACGATATATCGCGGAAAAGGAGGGCCGGATCAATCGCCGGGAGTGAGGGTATGGTTTGGTAAGCAATTGATATAAATCATAATACAATATTTTTCAGCAAATGGTACGGGGATTGCGATTAGGAAGGCAGAGGGTTGGGAATTCCCCCAATCCGGGAATCGGGGGCGCCGGGCGAGCAGGAATTCCAAAGCGGCTGATGCAATCCCGAATGATGAACACACCATGGATAAATGGAGAAAGTGAAAATGACGACACCAAATTGGAGCATCGAGGGCCCGCATTTCGCCAACTGCAATTGCGATTATGGCTGCCCCTGCCAATACATGGCGCGGCCAACCGATGGCACCTGCAAGGCGGTCGTCGCCTGGCGGATCGACAAGGGGCATTTCGGGGATACCAAATTGGATGGCCTGCTGGCCCTCAGTACCTACGATTGGCCCAACGCCATTCACGAAGGCAACGGCACCATGCAGGCCATCATCGACGAACGCGCCACTCCGGAGCAGCGGGACGCCCTCACCGCCATCATGCAGGGGGAGGGAGGCGAACCGGGATCGACCATGCTGCAAATTTACCGCTCCATGTGCTCCACCGTGCACGAGCCGGTGTTCAAGCCGATCGAATTGGAGATGGACATCGAGGGCCGGACGGCCCGGCTGAGCGTTCCCGGAT
>VRUH01000187.1 GCA_019456185.1 Candidatus Glassbacteria bacterium
AATGTAGCCAATTTCGACGAGACCCTCTGTGCCGGAGCTGAGTTCCAGGGCTTTTTTTGCATGCTCCCCGCCTTGCAGAAGGTCCTCTCCGGGAGAGTCGCTGTATCCGAAGAAAACCGGTAAAATATAACTCCAGGCAAGAATAGTATAAGGTAGAGGATAATTCGGCTCGAGTGCGATGGCTTTCCGGCTCCATTCACGAGCAAGTAGCATGTCTTTTTTGCCCCAGCGTTTGATATGTTTGTCAGCACGATAAACTGCGGCAAGGGCTTCCAGATTTTTCGTGCCGCTTACTAATCTTCGTATAGATTCCCCCCTGCTTAGTTCGACTAGCAGTTCTTCCATAATTTTGAGGGTAATCTCATCCTGGATGGCAAAAAAATCCACCAATTCCCGATCGTAGCGGCCTGCCCAGAGGTGTTGTCCCGTGGCGGCGTCAATCAACTGGGCCGTGACGCGGAGGCGCTTCTCGACTTTCTGCACGCTTCCCTCCAGCACGTAGCGCACGCCCAACTCCCGCCCGATTTTCCGCACATCCACCGGCTTGCCCTTGTATTGGAAAGAGGAATTGCGGGCGATCACGAATAGATCGTGGGCCCCGGCCAGCCCGGTGATGATGTTTTCGCTGAGGCTGTCGCCGAAATACTCCTGTTCCGGGTCTCTACTCAAATTCTCGAATGCCAGTACGGCGATAGAGGGCTTTTCGGGCAGGGGGTAGTCAGCTTCCTGCTCGAAGACGGCCAATGCCGCTTCGGCAGCACGTTGTTCATAATAGTTCCATCCGAAGTATCCCCCCACCGCGGCCAGGGCCAGCACGGCCGCAGC